>PBOU01000049.1 GCA_002724415.1 Planctomycetaceae bacterium | reverse complement strand
TCCTTCAGCCGCAGCTTCTTCAGCGGGAGCTTCTTCAGCCGCAGCCTCTTCGGCGGGGGCTTCTTCAGCTGCAGCCTCTTCGGCGGGAGCTTCTTCAGCCGCAGCCTCTTCAGCGGAGGCTTCTTCACCGTCAGTTGTTTCGTCCGTCGGAGCGGCCTCTTCGGCTACCGGTTCCTCTGGTGGCGGCGGTTCCTTGGGGGCTGTCATCGGAGGCGGTTCACTGGCGGTACCAAACCGATTGTTGTTCAGCTTGTCGATCAGGACGGCGACTTTGTCAGTGGGCAGTGCCCCGACAGACATCCAGTATTCGGCCCGTTCCATGTTGATTGTCACTCGTTGTGACTTATCGGAAACCATTGGGTCGTAGTGCCCGATGTCCTCGATCGACTTGCCGTCACGGGGTGACCGGCTGTCCATCACGGCGATGCGGTAAAAGGGGCGGTGTCGTCGGCCCAGTCTCTTGAGTCGAATGCGAACGGCCACTTGTCTCTCTCCTGTTTAATTAGTCGCCGATGTCCAAAGACCGGCGACGCGTATGTGTGTTTTCGTATCGAGTCGGTTTCTTGTTGGATCGTAACGATTCGTCCTATCAACTGCTCCATCCGGTGAGAGGCGGATGGAGGCACCCTCTAGTGTGACAGGCGAAGGCCCTAGCGGCGATTCCTCCGACGGGCTTTCCGAGCTTTTTTTCGTTTCTGTCGTTTTTGATTTTTGGCAGCAGTTCGGTCCAAAGGGCCTCGTTTGCTGCGAATTTTCTCTTTTCGGAGTTGGGCTCCACCATCGAGCATGCCGCCATCGGACATTTCCTTGACGGCCTTCATGCGGTCTTTCATTCCCATTCCGGCCATCTGCTGCATCATACCCGACATGGCGTCGAACTGTTTGAGCAGGTTGTTGACGTCTGCGGCTGCGTTTCCGCTGCCCTTGGCGATTCGGTTCCGTCGCGAGCGGTCAATGCGGTCGGGATTGGAGCGTTCATCGGGAGTCATCGCATTGATCATTCCCTCGATGCGCGTCAGGTCGGCTTCGGGATCCTCCATATCCGGGTTGTCGGCGATCATGCCACCGACACCAGGGATCATTTTCATGATCTCGCGCATCGGCCCCATCTTCTTCATCATCTTCATCTGTTTGCTGAAGTCATCGAGAGTGAATTTTCCCTCGAGCATCTTCTGCTGTTGTGCCAGGGCTTCTTCTTCGTCGATCTGCTCCTGGGCGCGTTTGACCAGGCCGACGACGTCGCCCATGCCGAGGATACGATCGGCCATACCCTCGGGCCGAAATTCTTCGAGTCGGTCCAGTCCTTCACCGACACCGATGTATTTGATGGGTACACCGGTGACGGCCTTGACCGAGAGGGCCGCACCACCGCGGGTGTCCCCGTCGAGTTTTGTGAGGATGACGCCGTCCACTTCCAGGGCGTCATTGAACGCCTTGGCACTGTTGACGGCGTCCTGGCCGGTCATGGCGTCACAGACAAGCAGGACCTGGTGAGGTTGGATCTTGCGATCGATTTCCTCGAGCTCGTTCATCAAGTCGCTGTCGACGTGGAGTCGGCCGGCGGTGTCGAGAATGACAACGCGAACCTCCGGGTTCGCCTTGGCCTGTTTCAACCCGTTTCGACAGACCGCCAGTGGGCTGCTGTCAGCACTCTCGGTGTAACAGGGCACGTCGATCTGGTCGGCGATCACCTGCAATTGCTCGATGGCGGCGGGGCGTTGCAGGTCGGCGGCGACCAGCATCGGCAGGTGGCCCTGCTCCTTGAGCATCCGGGCCAGTTTGCCACAGGTGGTCGTCTTGCCGCTGCCCTGCAGTCCACAGAGCATCACGACGGCCAGGCCATCACGACGAATGGGAAGAGATGGGTCGACCGGTCCCATCAGTTCGACCAGTTCCTGGTGCACGATCCCAACGATTTGCTCGCTGGGTCGGATCGACTTCAGGACTTTTTCGCCCATGGCCTGGGCGGTGACACGCGAGACGAAGTCGTTGGCAACGTCGAAATTGACATCGGCCTCGAGCAAGGCTTGCCGGACCTGGCCGAGCCCCTCGCGGATGTTTCCCTCGGTCAAACGCGATCGTTCAATGAACGACAACGCGCCCTTCAGACCGTCTGTGATACCTTCGAACATGGGCGCGGGAATTTGGCTGGGTGGATAACGCTTGGGCTGCCGCCGCACTCAACGCCTTGACGGGACATCGCTGACCACGATGGAAATCCGCCTCGGCTCCGGCCGGGCTGTCGAGAGCGGCAAACGACAAATTCTAAGGCACACTCCCCATCATGACAACGCCTCGGCCGCCTCACACCCTCACCTTCGGTCTGCTACAATGACGCGTTCGGTCGCTTGGAAACTGAACAAACACGTCCCATTCAACGAGCATGATTTCCGATGGATCAGGCTGTCACCGATTTTGCGGGTTCCCGGAACCTTTTCGATACCGTTTGGGATCAGCACGCAGTGGGCCAGTTGGCGTCGGGCCAGACGCAATTGTTCATTGGCCAGCACCTGATCCACGAGGTCACCAGTCCCCAGGCGTTCGAGATGCTGCGGGATCGTGGTCTCGGCGTGATGTTCCCGGAACGGACTCTGGCGACTGTCGATCACATTATCCCCACCGACGACCAGTCCCGTCCATTTGCCGATCTGTTGGCCGAGGAGATGATGTCGGCGATCGAGCGGAACTGTTCGGAATTTGGAATCGAGTTGCTCGGCCTGGAAGACCGTCGGCAGGGCATTGTTCACGTGGTGGGGCCGGAATTGGGTTTGACCCAGCCGGGCATCACCCTGGTCTGCGGCGATTCGCACACCAGCACGCACGGTGCCTTTGGTGCGATCGCCCTGGGGATTGGCACAAGCCAGGTGGCGCAGGTCCTGGCCACCGGAACGCTGGCCATGAACCGGCCACAGGTGCGACGAATCGAGGTCACAGGTTCATTGGCTGACGGTGTTTTTGCCAAGGACGTGATCCTGGCGATCATCCGACAGCTGGGTGTGCAGGGGGGCGTGGGGTTTGCCTACGAGTACGCTGGCAGCGTCTTTGACGAGATGAACATGGAAGAACGGATGACGGTCTGCAACATGAGCATCGAGGGGGGGGCACGGTGCGGGTACGTGAATCCTGATGCAAAGACCGTCGAGTTTCTCAGGGGACGGCCAGCCGTTCCCACCGGTGAGGATTTTGAAAGGGCGGCCGCGTGGTGGCTCAGTCTGGCATCGGGGGATGCGGCTCATTTTGACGATCACGTGACCTTGGACGGGGGGACGATCGAACCGACGGTGACCTGGGGAATCAACCCGGGCCAAAGTGTTGGCGTGAGCGAATCGCTTCCGGTTCCCGAAGAGTGTTCGGCCGATGACCAGTCCGGGGTCGAGGAGGCACTGGAATTCATGGAACTGGAAGCCGGTCAACCGATCCGGGGCCAGTCGATCGACGTCGCGTTCATTGGCTCGTGCACGAATTCTCGCCTGTCGGACCTTCGGGAGGCAGCGGCGGTCGCCAGGGGACGTCGCGTGTCTGATGGAGTGCGAGCCCTCGTCGTTCCCGGAAGCCAGCAGGTCGCGGAAGAGGCCGAGGCCGAGGGACTGGATCGGGTCTTCAGCGAAGCCGGTTTCCAGTGGCGGGCTGCGGGATGCTCGATGTGCCTGGCCATGAACCCCGACAAGTTGCAGGGCCGNGAGATGTGTGCATCCTCCAGCAATCGCAATTTCAAGGGGCGGCAGGGAAGTCCGACGGGACGGACGTTGTTGATGAGCCCGGCGATGGTCGCGGCAGCGGCCATCCAGGGGCACGTGACTGATGTCCGCGAGTTGGCGGCAACCAATGGGTGATCACGTCTTGCTCCTCGAAAACCACCACGGCCAACCAGATACAGCTCAATTGTCAGCGTCCGGAGATCTTGATCATGTCGAATAGCCAAATCGCCAGCATTGCAGGCACCGCGATTCCGCTCCTGTTTGATGACATCGACACCGACCGGATCATTCCGGCCCGTTATCTCAGGTGCGTGACATTCGATGGGTTGGGTGAACACGCNTTCGAGGACGACCGACAACAGGACCCCGACCACCCGTTCAACCAGGAACGATTTGGNGGCGCNGCCGTGTTGGTGGCGGGACGGAACTTCGGCTGCGGTTCGTCTCGTGAACACGCCCCCCAGGCCCTGATGCGGTGGGGCGTCCAGGCGATCGTGGCGGAGTCATACGCCGAGATTTTCTTTGGCAACTGCACGGCGCTTGGAATCCCAGCGGTGTCGCTGGATCGTAGCCGGCTCGAAGAGTTGGCGGCGGCCATCGATTCCGATCCCACCGCCGAGGTCACTGTGGATATCGAGGACGGCGTGGTGAGATGGGGGACGGAATCCGCTTCAGCTGAACTGCCAGAGAGTGCCCGGATGGCGCTGGTGTCCGGCGATTGGGATTTCCTGAGCCAGTTGTTGGCCAACGGCGAGTCGATNCGTGAGACGGCCGCGAAAATTCCCTATCTCAGNGGGTTCGCATCCGAATGACTTCCCCGGATGGGATGCAGTCGAATCGACGCGAGTTCCTGGCCGGGACCNGACCCGNTGACCGCTCACAANTGCCGATGGAGACCACCGACGAGGTGGAAATCCCCCGGGCCAGTGACACCCTGAGAATCCAGACGCAGGCCATGGCCTGCCAGTTTGCGGTGTTTCTCGATGCCGACCGGCGGGATCGGCTTGAGGCGGCGTCATCGGTGCTCGAATCGGTACACGAACTCGAGGCCCTGATGACCGTGTACCGGTCCGACAGTCCAATGGCCCAGGCCAATGCCACGGCGGCCGAGTCGGAGGCCGTGCTCGAGAAGTCCCTGTTCGAGGTGGTGTCCCTGGCATGCCAGGTCGCCGAGGAGACAGGGGGGAGATTCGATCCGACAACCGGCTCACTGATCGAATTGTGGCGGAATGCCCGTGCCATGGGACAGGTTCCGGATGACCGGGAGGTTCAACGGGTGCGGGACCTGGGGACATTGGACGACGTGGTGTTGGACGTCGAGGCAGGGTCCCTCCGNTATGAACGNTCCGGCGTGGAAATGAACCTTGGGGGAATCGGCAAGGGGTTTGCGCTGGACCAGATTGCCGGGGACTTGCAGGCGGCCGGTGTCGATTCTTTTCTANTGCACGGTGGCCACAGCAGTCTGTTGGCGCGTGGCAACCACGCGGCACTCGCAGGTTGGCCGGTGGGCATCCGCAATCCCCTGTTTCCGACACGTCGGTTGGCGACGCTCTTGCTGACCGAGGGGGCAATGTCGACCAGTGGATCGGGCGTTGAATCTTTCCGGATCGGTGGACGGCGATTCAATGACATCCTGGATCCCAGGACTGGGTGGCCAGCCGAAGGAATGCTCAGCGTGACGGTGTTGGCTGAAACCGCAGCCGTGGCAGATGCACTCTCGACGGCGTTTTTTGTNGGAGGGGTCGAATTTGCCAGGACCTGTTGCGATAATCGTGCCGGTGTCGGTGCCTTGCTGATTCCTTCACCTCGCCGGGGCCAGACGCTCGAACCGGTCGTCTGTGGGATTCCCGATGAGGTGTTGTTTTTTGAAGAGTGAGACTGGACGGTCGCGATGGAGGGCCGGACAGGACCGGGGACCGCGTGACGGAGGCGAGTGTTGCACAGTCGGAAGTCGACATTTCTGATCACGGCGATTCTGCTGGTGGTTTTGCGAATTGCCATCGGGTGGCAGTTCCTGTACGAGGGCCTATGGAAATTCCAGAGCCGCCAGACGGCCAGGCCNTGGACGTCGGCTGGCTACCTGAGGAATTCCCAGGGGCCGTTGCGTAACGTCTTTCGTGGTCTCACCGGTGATCCCGACGAGTTGAACTGGCTTGATCCCAACTGGGTCGGATCGAGGTGGGACGCCTGGCAAACCCGATTCGTGGCCGGAAACCGGCTCGACAAAACACAAGCCAGCCGGCTGAACCGGTTGCTTAACGGCCCCAAGGATTTTCGTGCCGAATTGGCGGCACTTCCGGAAGGTCTTGAGTTTCGCGGCACGCTGGCCAAGCGGTTGACCTTCGATGCGAAGTCAAAACGGCTCATCGTGGATGGCAAGGCGCACCTGACCCCGCGGGAACGTGACGCGGCGTTGAAACTCGTCCCGGTTCCCGAAACCGTGACCGAGGAGAATCGCGAGGCAGAAGAAGCGGCCCAGCAGTTCCGCGAGGCCCTGGAAAAGGTCTTTGCGCGTTCGTCACGCCTGAGTTTCAAGGAGCGGATGCGGGCGTCGCTGTTGGGCGATCCGGATCGGGCGGGCTTGACGATCACCGACCGCAAAACAAAACAGGAACTGGAAACACGATTGGGTGAGATCGAACTCTATCGACGGCAGTTGCAACGTTTCGAGCAGAACCTGTCCAGGGCGGAGACCGATTTTCAGCAGAAACATGTGCAGCAGTCGGGAGTGCCTGGTTACGGGGACACCGCCGAAATTCGCAGTGCACTGGTGGGACCCATCAAGGTGTTGGAAGGTGAACTGATCGTGGCGGCCGAGAAGTTGCTCACGCCAAAACAGCGTGCCCGTGGTCCGATCGCAATGCCTCCCACACGAATCAATCAGATTGACGCCTTGACCATGTGGGGNTTGGCGGCGATTGGCGTGCTGCTGATTTCCGGCCTCTGCAGCCGACTGGCAGCGGTTGCCGGAGCCGCTTTGTTGTTNTCGTTTTACCTGGCGATGCCACCGTGGCCCGGTGTCCCTCCGGCCCCTGGGCCCGAACACAGCTTGTGGGTGAACAAGAACCTGATCGAGGTGATCGCCCTGTTGGCCCTGGCGTCGGTACCGACCGGACGGTGGTTCGGACTGGATTCCCTGGTTGGGCGATTGCCATTGAAGCGACGACAGGACGTTGCGGCCCCGGAGGACCTCGCCACCGATGAGGTGGCAGTGAGTGCACCCGCCGGGGTGACGACAATGGCTGTTGAGCCAAACACCGAAGCGACCGATATTGGTATTGGAAGTGAACCGGACGAGGTGGCCGACGTGGTTGGTGCGCCGGAGTCCGAAGATGAAACCGAGAGTGGCTCCGAATTGGATTCAGAATGAGGGTTGTGTCGTGCAGTTGACACCCGAAGAAGTTCAGACCGGAAAAGACAATTTCAACGAGGCGCTTGCGGCCACCCGNGGAGGCGACCCGGTCTTCGAGGACGCCGTGGGCTTGTCGCGGCGGAGTTTTATCAAGGGAGCCGCGGGAGCGACCGCTGGCCTGGGGGCACTCTACTTCGGTTACGAGGCTTTGAAAGGCGATCCGGTCCGCGTCGGTTTTATTGGAACCGGTGACGAGGGCAGTGTGTTGCTGACCGAGCATCCGCCCGCGTACATGGACATTGTGGCAATTGCCGACCTGCGTCCGACCAATCGCCAGCGGGCCTTCACAGGTGATGGCAACCCGCGACGCGTGGGACTCAACAAGAAACTTGGTCGCAAGAAGGCCAGCAAAATTGCTGTCTACGAGGATCACAAGCAGTTGATTGCTGATCCGAACGTGGAAGCCATCGTGATTGCCGTGCCGCTCTCCCATCACGCGCCGATTGCAATCGAGGCGATGAAGGCCGGCAAGCACGTGCTGACCGAAAAACTGATGGCGCACTCGATCAGCGAGTGCAAGGAAATGATCCAGGTAGCGGCTGACACACAGAGATTCCTGGCCGTCGGCCACCAGCGGCATTACAGCGTGCTGTATGACAATGCCAATTTCCTGGTCAAACAGGGATTGCTGGGTGACATCCGTCACATCCGGGCTCAGTGGCATCGCAACAACAGTTTTCCTGGCCGCGACAGTTGGCGGAAACCAGTCCTGGCTGAAGATGCCGCCGAGCTGGATGGCAAGATCACCAAGTACAACTACAAGTCCATGAACGAGTTGATCAACTGGCGATTGTACAATCGTACCGGTGGTGGACTGATGGCCGAGTTGGGCAGCCACCAGATGGACGCGTGCAGCATCTTCCTGGGCAAGGTTCATCCGTTNGCCGTNCAGGGNTACGGCGGAAAGAACTTTTACGGNGTCNNGAGTGTCGGGTCNGCTGACAAGCAGGCTGACGATCGTGAAATCGACGACCACGTCTACGTGACGTTCGAATTCCCAGGCAAGAATTACCATGCCAAGGACAATCCTGACGACGTGGTGGTGGTGACCTATTCGTCGTTGAATACGAACCGGCTCGAGAGTTTTGGCGAGACGTTGCTGGGCAGTCGTGGGACGATGGTCGTCAAGCAGGAGCAGGAGGCGTTGTTGTACAAGGAAGGAAGCCCGTCGACNGGAGGCGGTGGACCCGAGCAGCGGCTGCACGTCATCGGTGGCAAGGGGGGNCCGGTGATGGACGCGAGTGCGAGCCTGGCTCCAAGTTCGGCCGCCGCAGTGGCATCGAGTGCGCTCGGGACGAGCATTAGCCGGGGCTACACCGAGGAAATGGAGCACTTCTGTCATTGCATTCGCAACGAAAAATACAATGACAACACGTTGCGGTGCGGTGGGGTCGTGGCGATGGCCGACGCGATCATGGCGTTGACGGCCAACCTGGCAATGAAGCACCGCAAACGCATCGAATTCAAGGACGAGTGGTTTGATCCCACCACGTCGGCGACTCCCGAGACCGACCCGGACATTGCAGGTTAGTTTGCGATGGGGCGCTGGCCCGATTCCCGTCGATCGACCTGGACGACCATTTTGCTGATGTTCGTCGTGTTTCCCGCTTTGTGCTGGGGCTGCTGGTGGTTCGTCAACCGTTAGCTGAACTCTCTTGAGAGTTGCGCCGGGTGAGGATTGCCGGCTAGCTGGCGGGAGTCGGCGTTGCATCGGGCGGTGTTGGGGACGGAAGCTGCGAAGAGAGNAACAGCGGGGCGACCATGACCAGTGCGCTTCCGTAGTAGGGCCACTGGGAACCGAGCTTCCAGAAGACAAGCCCCGCGATGACCGGGGCGATAGCTCGCGACAGGGCGCCGATTGACCGGAAGACCCCCAGGACTTCTCCCTGGCGGTCAGCGGGCGTGTAGAGCGAGACGAGAGCCGAGAGGCACGGNGAGACCAACGCACTGCCGATGGCCAGCAGCGCCAGNCCGCCGTAGAGATGAAGCGAGTTCTGGTCCGGCGTGCTGCCGACGATCACCAGNCCGGGCACCAGCATGAACAGGCCCGTGCGTACCAGTCGCCGTTCTCCCAGCTTGGGAGCCANGCGTCGAACTATCCCGCCCTGGACCAATGCGATCAACAGCCCCACGAAGATGAAGATCCACATCATTTCGTGTCGCGTGTACCCCAGTCGCTCCTTGGCCANGAACACCAGCGTGAATTCCATGCCTGCGAACGCGGTCTGGTACAGGAAGAACAACAGGTTGGTTCCCGCGACCCCGGTGGGCAGATTGCGACCGGAGAGCAGTCGGACCGGGTTGAACGATCGGGCGTGCCCCGGACTCGTGCCGCGGTTCTCCGGTGGCAGCGTTTCGGGGAACCGCAGGCTGACCCAGACCAGGTTCCAGATCGACAGTCCCATCGCGGCCAGTGCCGGAGCCGAAAAGGGGTTCAGGCCGGCGACGCCGGTGTCGGTGAGTTCGACACTGGAGAGCAAGCCCCCGATGGCCGGGCCGAGAATGAAGCCCAGGCCAAAGGCGGCTCCGATCATTCCCATTCCCTTGGAACGGTCCTTCTCACCGGTGATATCGGCCACCGCAGCGGTCGCCACCGAGATGTTGCCACCCATGATGCCGGCAACCACTCGTGAAATGACCAACAACACGAAATTGCCGGCAAAGACCCACACCAGGTAGGCCAACGCCAGGCCGGTGATCGAGATCAGCAGGATCGGACGACGGCCGGTGCGATCCGAGAGCCGCCCCCAGAACGGGGCAAAGACGAATTGCAGGGCCGAGTAAACTGAACCGAGGATGCCGCCGAACAGAGCGGTGGTGTAGAGTCGCTGGCGGTCCGGATCCGGGTGGCTGGTGAATTCCGAAAGCCACGCGGCCAGTTTTCCGATCAGGCTTTCGGTTCCATCTGACTGGACGTAATGGTCCAGCATGTCGGGGAATAGCGGGAAGATGATCGAGAACCCGACCAGATCGACGAAGACTGTCAGGAACAGAACGCCGAGCGATGCGCGACGGGGGCCGGGGGCCGGGGGATCGNCAGGTGGTGGTGACAAGTCAGTCATTCCGGATTCAGGATTCGTCCAGTAATCGCTTGATGCGAGCCAGCACCTGCGCGGTGCCGGCTGTGCCGAGTTCCTTTGACCGGAAGCCGAAGCGTTCCACCACCTTCTGACGGCGGTACAAGACGACGGTCACCTCTGCCTGTTTGTGGATGTTCTGGCAATTGGGTGAGCCAACCACGTCAGTGGCCACCGACAACGGAAGCGTGATCTTCTGGTTGAAGGCCATTGTCTGAAGCCGCGAGATGGCTCGTCCCGGTTCGGGAGAAATCAGGACACCGAAACTCCGAAGCCCCTTGGCACGGTTCCGGTCGACCACCTTGTCGATTTTTTTCAACAACGTGCCGAGAACCGGAGAGGTTTCTCGGAACAGGACCATCACGCATGGTCGAGATCCATTCCGGCAGACGTAACAGACGGACTTGTTTCGCAGCGGCCCGGTCACCGCCCGCACGTAGAACGACGGAACGGATTGACCGATGGCTCGCCCCGACTCGATCGATTGTTTGTTGGCCCCGACGCCAACCGTCACCGTCATCAGTGCCAACACCGCGGTCACCGTTTGGCGAATCGAAAGCGATAGGGGGCACTGGGGCATGCGGATGGACACAGGAGGCGGGTTTGCGGAACGACTTCCAGCATTGTCGGGGTTTTGGCGTACCGAAGCAACGGGGGGCTGATTGCGGAGGAATCAACTAGACCACTGCGGCGATGGATTCGCAGAGCCTCGCAACATTGTCATTGGTGATTCCGGCCACATTGATTCGGCCGTTGCGGACCATGTAGACGCCGAATTCATCCTTGAGTCGATCGACCTGCTCGGGTGTGAGACCGGAGAAACTGAACATGCCACGTTGACGCGTGATGACGCTGAAGTCCTGGCCTGGAGCCGCTTCGGCCAGGCCATGGGCCAGGGCCTGGCGCATGTCGTTGATCCGGGTCCGCATCTCAGACAGTTCCGTCACCCAGCCGGCACGCAATTGCTCATCGCCCAGAATGGTGGTCACGATTCCGGCACCGTGGGCTGGAGGATTCGAATAATTGCATCGGATCGTCCGCTTCAGTCGACTCAATACGACCGCCGCGGTTTCCGGACTGCCGGTGACGACCGAGAGGGCACCGACTCGCTCACGGTACAACCCAAAGTTCTTCGAAAAGCTGCTGGCGACCAACAGCCGGCTTCCGGGACGGGCCAACGCACGCAGGCCGGCGGCATCGTCGTCCAGGCCATTCCCGAATCCCTGGTAGGCGAAGTCGACGAGTGGTAGGAGGCCACGTTCTGCAATCAGGTCCCCGACCTGCTGCCATTGCTCGGCCGATGGGTCGACACCGGTCGGGTTGTGACAACAGGCATGCAGGCAAACGACATCACCCGCCGGGATCTGCGAGAGTGAATCGAAAAGGGCTTCTGCGTCCAGGCCCCGGGTGGACTCGTCGTAATAGCCGTATTCGGCCACCTCGAGTCCCGCGGCGCGGAAGATGTTCGGGTGATTGGCCCAGGTTGGTCGACTGCACCAGATCTTGGCACCGGGAAAACCGGTGGCCAAGAACTCGGCGGCCACGCGCAATGCACCGGTGCCGCCTGGGGCCTGGATTGTGGCCGCCCGTCCCGAGGTGTTGATCTCGTGGTCGGTGCCAAAAAGCAGCCCCCGAGCAGCATCCCCGAACTCTTTCATGCCATCGATGCCGAGATATCCCTTGGAAGTCTCGGTTTCGACGAGCCGACGCTCGGCTTCCTTGACGCATTCCAGGACGGGTGTTGTCCCGGTCGAGTCCTTGTAGACCCCAGTCGTGAGGTTGATCTTGCCCTCGGTCGTGTCCCGGGCAAAGGCCTCGTTGAGGCCGAGAATGGCGTCGGGCGGGGCGGCTTCTAACTGTTGAAACATTCTGGGAACCTGGGTGAGCGACCAATCGCCTGCTGGTATTTGACGGAGTGCGATTGTTCTGGTGAGTTCATGGTCCGTCAAGTATCGAGCCTCAACTGTTTGCCTGGTGAGGGAGCTTGGTTTTTGGTTGCAAGCAATCTGGATCGCTTGGAGGATAGTGAGAATGAGATTGCCTGGACTCACAATCACAGTCGCCGGGATGGTGGTTGCCCTTGCTGGCGGGTGTTCTGACAAGACGTTCAAGATCGAGACCCGTATCAACAGTGACGCGACAATCGATCGTGCGATTTGCCAACCGGGAGACAGCTTGCCCGGTCCTCCGGGGCATATGCAGGACGGCTGGGATGAGACCCGGGTCGTGGGATTGCCTTCCGAGGACACTCCGATCCGCGAAATGAAGTTGGTGGACGCCAGAACGAAAAAGGGAAAAGAGGCGAATTACTTTGCCGGCTGGGGACGGTTTCAGAAAGTGGCCGATATCCCCGACCACTTCGTGGTGCATGCCGAGGGGCTGGACCGGCAGGGACGGTTGGTCCGCAATTTTCGCCACCGTGACCTGGGATTGGCTGTCGAGTACGCCTGGAAGGAAACGTTGACCGACGTGGTCAAGCTCGATGATCGGCTTCGTGCTCGTGACCTGTGGACCAACCTCTTTATCGATTTGACTATCGCCACGCTGGAGCACCGTTTTGGAAAGACGTACCGATTTGAATCGTTGGAAACCTGGTCGCGTGAAACCGCCGCGGCCGTTGTCGCCGATGTCCTGGAACTGGATCTCGAGTTTGCGATGCGGCGACGGGAGCCTGGCGAAAAGGAACTCGAGAACCGGTTGCTGTTGCTGCTGGCTCGCCACGACCTGGTGCTGACCGGGCCTGACGGGAAAACGCTGAAAAAACTGGGCGGAGAAGATTTTGACGAGAAAGTCCTGACGCCGTTTGTCCGGCGATTGCTCAGGGAGCACGTTCGTGACGCCGAGGGCGAGTCGCTGGGCGAGGATGCTGTCGAGGAGATCCTGGCGTGGTTGCCGCTGGTAGGATCATCCGAAGAACCGGGGCCGGCTGCTATACCCGCTGACGGGCCTGCTGATGGACCGGATGGAGCCCGTCCGCCGACCCGGCTGGAAATCTCCTGGCAAGCGGTTGTCATCAAGCGTTTTGGTTCCGAAAAAGTATTCGAGAAACGCGCACGCCATCTGTCGACCCGGATCTGGGGTGTTCACCGTACGCCGTTCCTGTCCCTGGGAGGCGGTCGTCGTTTTGAGGTGTCGTTGCAATTGCCCGGCGACGTCGTTGAGACCAGTGGGGTGATTTCCGGTGGCGGCGAGGTGACATGGCGTTTTTCCACGACCATGGCATTCCCCTCGGGGTACCGGATGACCTGTCGCAGCCTGGAGATTCGTCCGGGAGCCGCGGAGTTGTTGAAACACTTCAAGCCGGCCGATCGTCGCAAAGTTCTCCTGAAACTGGTGCAGTTGATTCCAGGCGAGGAGGATCCGTTGCTGCCCGTGTTGCGGTCGAGTGCCGACAGGAAGAGCTGGTCGCCGTTGGTGGAATACCGGCGGTCCCTGGATCGCAAGAAGCAGGCCGCCGAGGTGAAGCGGCTGGACGGATTGTATCGGTTGTTGCAACTCCCGTTGTCCGGATCCGGACGAGCCGGGACGTAGACCGGTGTCCCCTGCCCGGTGCCCTGTTGAGTTGATTACAATCGATCCATGGCTGGAAATTCTTTTGGACAAGCATTCCGTGTGACGACCGCAGGCGAGAGCCACGGGCCGGGCAACGTCGTGATCATAGACGGCGTTCCGCCGGGGTTGCCTCTCGAGGTCGACGATTTGCGTGGTGACCTGGCGCGGCGGCGCCCGGGCCAGAGTCATATCGTCAGCCAGAGGAACGAGCCTGACGAACCAGAGATCCTCTCGGGGGTTTTCGAGGGGCGAACAACCGGGACCAGCCTGGCGATCCTGATCCGAAACACCGACGAACGGAGTCGGGATTACACCGACATCAAGGACAAGTACCGGCCGGGGCACGCCGATTTCAGTTTCGATGCGAAGTACGGTGTTCGTGATTACCGCGGAGGTGGCCGATCGAGTGCCCGGGAAACGTCGGTGCGAGTGGCTGCCGGGGTGGTGGCCAAGAAACTGCTGGCCGAGTCGTTTGGGGGCTCGGTTTGTGCCTACGTGGTCCAGGTGGGCGATGTTCGTGCCGATGTCTCCGACCCCGCGTCAGTCGATCCGCGGGCGGTGGAGACGTTGGCTGATGGAGAGCCAAACGTGGTCCGATGTCCCGACCATGCCGTGGCCCGACAGATGGTGTCGTTGATAGAAGCCGTCCGCAAGGACGGTGATTCGGTGGGCGGTGTTGCCGAGGTGGTGGCGACGGGGGTTCCCGCCGGGCTGGGTGAACCGGTCTTCGACAAGATCAAGGCCGACCTGGGCAAGGCGTTGCTGAGTCTTCCGGCCGTGTTGGGAGTCGAGTACGGGATTGGATTCGGCTGTGCCACCATGCGTGGGAGTGAACACAATGATCTGTTCACGACGGATGCCCGGACCGGGGAGATCACGACCACCAGCAACCGACATGGTGGAATGCTGGGGGGAATCACCACCGGCCAGCCACTGGTGCTGCGGGCGGCCGTCAAACCAACCAGCAGTCTGCCCAGGGAGCAACAGTCGGTGACCACTGATGGCGAACCGACCACGATCCGGACTCGCGGCCGTCACGATCCGTGTGTGTTGCCCCGGTTCGTGCCGATGGCCGAGGCCATGGTGGCCATCGTGCTGGCTGATCACTATCTCAGGTGGCGTGGGCAGACGGGGGGCGTCGGGCAATGACCTGGACACAACGGCAGGTGCAGTTGCCGCCACTGTCGCGCGGCTGGCATCTCGTGACCGCTGAACTGGTGTCTGCTTTACCCGAACTGGCCGAGACCGAACGGGGAGTGTTGCACGTGTTCGTTCAACACACCTCGGCATCGCTGTCGATCAACGAGAATGCCGATCCCGATGTGCCCACGGATCTCGAGGCATCGATCAACGCGATTGCTCCGGAGGACTTTCCCTACCGGCACACGCTCGAGGGGCCCGACGACATGCCAGCACACGTGAAAAACTCACTGCTGGGGTGTTCGCTCTCGATTCCGGTGGCCGGTGGCCGGTTGGCCCTGGGAACCTGGCAGGGGATTTACCTGGTCGAGCATCGCAACCAGGGTGGTGGCCGGAGGGTGGTGCTGACACTCCATGGGGAGTGATGTTCTGCGAGATTCGTTACCCTAGGCCGTCTGGCAATTCCATTCACGACGAGCTTTCTCACCATGCGAGTTACCCTTGATTACGGAAAAACCGGCCTCGATGTCGAATTGCCCGACGGGAACATTGTCGGTCCGTTGTCGATTCAGCCGATGGAGCCGCTGGCCGACCCTGTTGCCGCCGTGGCCGAGAAGGTGGCCAGCCCCACCGGAACCCAGCCCTTGTTGGAATTGGCACGTGATCGCACGTCAGCCTGTATCGCCATCTGTGACATCACGCGGCCGGTTCCCAACCAGGTGATCCTGGAGTGCCTGTTGCCGACATTGGAAGCGGCCGGGATTCCCCGACAGGAGATCCTGATCCTGATCGCCACCGGGATGCATCGGCCCAACGAGGGGGATGAACTGGTCGAGTTGGTGGGGGCCGAGATTGCAGCCAATTACCGCGTGGAGAATCACCACGGGACGATTCGTGATGAGCACACTTACCTGGGCGAGTCGCCTCGAGGGGTGCCCGTCTGGATCGACAGCCGGTACGTTGAGGCTGACCTGAAAATCACAACCGGCTTGATCGAACCACACCTGATGGCCGGGTTTTCCGGCGGTCGCAAGTTGATCTGCCCGGGACTGGCGGCGCTGGAGACGGTCAAGGTGTGGCATGGACCGGATTTCATCGAGCACCCCAAGGCCGACTGTGGGATCCTGGATGGGAATCCGGTGCACGAGGAGAATACGGCAATTGGCCAGATGGCCGGTTGCGATTTTATCGTCAATGTCACATTGGACGAACAGCGACGCGTGACCGGTGTCGTGGCCGGTGACATGATCGGTGCGTTTCAGGAAGGAGTCGAGTTGATCCGTGGGGTGGTGACCGCGGAGGTGTCGGAAGCCTGCGACGTGGTGGTCACCAGCTCGGCCGGATATCCGCTGGACACCACCTTTTACCAGGCCGTCAAGGGACTCACCGGCGCGTTGCCGATCGTCAAGGAGGGGGGGAGGATCATCATTGCCGCCGGCCTCTCCGAGGGAGTTGGCAGCCCGGAGTTCCAGAGCCTGTTCGAAGAGAACTCGAGCCTGGAGGTGTTCATGGAACGCATCCTCGGCAAGGACTATTTCGTGATGGACCAGTGGCAACTCGAAGAACTGGCCAAGGTGCTGCGTAAGGCCAGGGTCACATTTGTCAGCGACGGGCTGACGGCACAGCGGCTGGGTGAGTTGTTCGTCGAGGCGGCCGAGTCGGTTGAAGAAGCGGTGGCGTCCGCACTGGAAGACTACGGCCCGGATGCGCGGATCGCGGTGATTCCCAAGGGACCCTACGTGCTGCCGGTCGTGGCCTGAGCGGCTACAGGTTCGGCGGTGGAATCGGCTTTGGTCGGGGCTTGCTGGGTCGCGGCTTGGGAGGATCGTACCGCCAACTGCGGAAGGTGGCTCCAAATCGTCGCCCCTCCTCCCATTCGGCTCTCATCGCCCATGGAGTTCCCTGGTGGGTTTCACGAACCGAGGCCAGTTGCTGCAACGCCTCACGGTGGTAGCTCCGCAACTGGTCGGCAGTGACTCCCAGGGCTTTCTCCTGCTGGGCATCGGGCATGAGCAACTTGTCGGATCCGTGCCGGATTTCCCAGCGGTTGTGGGGCGGGTTCTTCGGCGGAATCAGTCGTGGCATGTTCTTGCCGAATTGTCCCAACGCAATGCCATACTCGAACAACCTGACCCGATAGGCCATCAACTGTGCGGTCATCAGGTCGTAGTTGGCTCGCCACCTCAACGAGGGTTCCGCGTCGCGGAGTGAACGCACAGCATCGAGAGTGTCGTGGGCGCGGGCCATGATCTGTAGGACCTTGGAGATCTGCTGCAGCCGGGAGATGACACGGGTCGTCGACTGGACCGGGTCGACCACGAAGTGCTCGATTTCTGGGATTTCGAGTCCCTTGTTCTGTGGATTCAGCGGGTTCAGCAGTGCGATTGCCGTTCGGATCGCCACCCGGAACTTGCTCTTGGAGACATCATCGATGTAGATGCGTCTCGAGCCGAGGTTCGGCAGGTATTCGCGCATCTTCAATGCGGCGAATTGTTTTCTTTTGAAGTCGTTGAGGTTCTCCTCCTCGTGTGGCAACTGGAAAAAGATGCCGCCGGAGTCGCGGGCCAGTCGGACCTGTTCGTAGGGACCAAAGCCGCTCATGTGCGAATCGAACCGTCGCCGGAATCCGTCGTAAAGGAGTTGTTCGGCCGAAGGGGCTTCCGGACCGCGACGGATCGGAAGTCGGTGGACTCGCCCGGTCTGTGGATGCTGCCAGCGAACGTAGGCGTAGAAGTTTCCGAAGACCGATTCACGGCCAAGAATGTAGATCGGGCTGCGGTGCGACTTGAGCGTCGCCAGGGCGTTTTCGAGTTGATCGGCAGCCGGAGGGAGGTAGGGGTCGCCGTCGTCACCGGATTCGTCGCTGACCACGATCACGGCCACTTTGCGGCCTCGCGCCATCCGGCCGTACTTTTTCATCGCGGCCTGGATGGCCGAACACATGTTCTCCTTACCGGTCCGGTCAATCGGGATGCGGTCGATCGCCTGCATGATCAGGCGGCTGTCGGAGGTCGGCTTGGGCGTGTGGACATGGAAACCGGCACCGAAGCTGGTCACCGCTGTCAGCAGGACATCGTCATCCTTGGCCCGGAGCGATTTTCCCTTGTTGAGTTTTTTTGCGTCTTCCTTGACCAGTTTCAGTTCTTCGTAGACGCGGTGCAGCCGCCCTTTCAACTCCTCCTGATCGTCTTTCATGCTCTCGGATTCATCGAACATCCAGACGGCCAACAACTTGTCGGTTCGCATCAGCCGCAACAGCTCCTGCGTCAACCGGTCCAGGGCGGCCCCGTATCCTTCGACAAGGGCTCCCACCTCGCCGGTGACTTCTGCTTCACCGAGGTCATCTCCCAGTTGGTCCAGCCCGGGCAGGTTCGCGTCGGCCAGCCGGACTTGAACATCCGGTTCCTTGACGACCTGGTCGAGTTCCACCTTGGTTTGCTGGGCAAGTGGAGCATCCGAACCGCCGACCTGTGTCGACTGGATACTTCCGGCGGTGAAGTTCATCGTCTCGGCGATCTTCTCCGAGTCGTCCAGTTCCTTTTCGAACTCCTCGCGATCACGCTCCTCCGGTGACATGATCGTTTCGAGAATGGCTTGCGTTTCCCCGAGCACCAGTGGACGAGTCAGTACCGCCAAGATGGTCACCACAATGGCGTGCACACCGACGGAAAACAGGAGCGACGAGGATTGTCTTCTCTTGAATGTCATCTCGTCGATCTCCAGGCGATCGGTTTCGGATCCCGCCTTGATGGACCCACGCCCCGTCTCCACGATGACACAAAAACAGGGATCGTGCAACGGGTTCTCTCGTGGCAGGCCGCGACATGAAGCCGGTTTCAGGTTTGCATGTGACCCTCTCAATCTGTAGCGTTTGGCGTTCCATCCCCTGATCTTTCCACCTGGCATTTTCCTCGAAAAGGACATTCACTCATGCGACGTAGCCGGACACGGGCCCGACTGGCCAACGATGAGGCGGTGAGGATCTGTTGCCTGGGGCACTTCGTTCCTGCCTTCATTCGCCATGCAGCCGAGTTCGGTTTCGATTGCATCTGGCTGGATTTTGAGCACAGGTGTTGGACCGATCGTGAAATCCAGGCCATCCTGCCGCTGTTTCGGTTGTATGACATCGATTGCCTGTTGCGGGTTCCCACGACCGAGAAAACCCGGCTGTATCGGTATCTCGAAGATGGAGCCACGGGGCTGATGGTTCCCCATGTTTCGACAGTCGAGAAGGCTCGGGAACTGGTCGAGTCGGTGAAGTTTCCGCCCATTGGAAACCGTGGTATCGACGCGGCCGGGCTGGATTGTGATTTTTCGTTGCCGGACCACCTGGAGTACGTGCAAGAAGCGAACGAACAGACGGTGCTGGTGGTCCAGATTGAGACCCGTGAGGCTGTCGAAAACGTCGAGGCCATTGCAGCGCTGGACGGGGTTGACGGGCTGTTTATTGGTCCGGGAGACCTCGGGATGCGGTTGGCGTTGGATGAGACGACTGACATGACCGTCGAAAGTGCGACCGAACGGGTGGCTGCAGCGGCGGCAGCCAATGGCAAGGCCTGGGGGCGTCCGGCGGCAACCGAAGCCATGGGGACGCTGTTTGACCAGGGAGCCCGGCTGCTGGCCCACGGTGGTGACTTTGGAGCCATCATGGATCACCTGCGTGAGTGCGGTAGCCATTTCGACGATCTCGCCGCCAGGTGACCAGTCGAGAAATGCCAGCGGAGGTGTGATGGGATGCCGATCCACAATCCGGTTGGCGGACCTCACGGACTTCCGAATTCAGCTGGGTGCCGGGAGGTGATAGACTGCAGGCATGAGCCCTGTTGCCCGACTAGCGTGTTTGCTGGTTTCAGTCGTCCTGCCGTCGATGATGGCGGGATGTGACGGAGACGGTTCGATGGATGGTCCGGCGTCACCGTCGGCATCCGGAGGGCAGGATGCTCTCTTCGAAGAGGCCACCGAACGGCTGGGGATCGGTTTCGTCCACGATGCCGGACGGGTTGGCCGGTACCTGATGCCCGAGATGGTTCCGCCGGGTGCGTCGTTGTTTGACTACGACGGTGACGGAGATCTGGATCTGTACTTGGTCAACAGCGGCCAACTGGATGACCGGGGCCAGCCGGTTGCCGATGTCAGTGTTGCCAATCGATTGTACCGGCAGAACGAGGCTGGCCGTTTCGAGGATGTTTCGGCGATCAGTGGCCTGGCCGACTCGGGGTACGGGATGGGAGTGGCCTGCGGCGACATCAACAACGATGGGTTTCCCGACTTGTACCTCAGCAACCTGGGACCGGACCGGTTGTTCCTGAACAACCGTGACGGCACGTTCAGTGATGTCACCGCTGCGGCCGGCATCGACAATTCGTCGTGGTCCACGTCAGTTGCGATGGTGGATTTCGACCGCGACGGCTGGCTGGATCTCTACGTGACCAACTACGTGGATTACCGTGCCGACACGAAGTGTCCCGACAACAGTGGCCGTCCCGACTACTGCGGCCCGCAGGTCTTCGACGGCCGGGCCGACCGGCTGTATCGCAATCTTGGTGGCGAGGTGACAGGTGGGACGTCTTCGGGTCAGCCGCGTTTCGCCGATGTCAGTGAGCCGGCGGGAATCTCCCGGCAGGGAGGCCCCGGCCTGGGAGTTGTCTGTGCTGATTTCAACGACGATGGTTGGCCGGACATTTATGTTGCCAATGACCATGCCGCCAACTTCCTGTGGATCAATTCACAGGATGGGACATTTGCCGAGGAAGCCTTCTTTCGAGGGGGTGCGCTCAGCGCGGAGGGGAGACGGCAAGCGAGCATGGGGATTGCCTGTGGTGACATTGATGGCAACGGTCGCATCGATCTGTTGTTGACCCACCTGGAGGGAGAGAACAACGCGCTGTACATGGGGCTCGACGAGACGGGTTTTCGTGAATCCAGCCACCGTGCCGGGTTGGCCATGCCGAGCCTGGGGTACACCGGTTTCGGAACTCAATTTCTCGATCTGGACAATGACGGTGATCTCGACCTGCTGGTTGCCAACGGCCGGGTCAAGCGGGCGACTCGAGATGACAAGAGCCAGCCGGACAAGTCTGTTCCAGAATTCTGGAAGATCTATGCCGAGGGCAACCACGTGT
Organism: Planctomycetaceae bacterium; assembly: GCA_002724415.1. GTDB lineage: Bacteria > Planctomycetota > Planctomycetia > Planctomycetales > Planctomycetaceae > UBA8437. Next base: position 87,355 of record PBOU01000049.1, on the reverse strand, counting down.
TTTTCAACGATGGGTCCGGTCGCTTCAAGAGGTACGAGAACCCGGCAGATCCGATGGTGAGCCGTGTCGAGGTCTCTCGTGGGCTGGCGACCGGCGACATCGACAATGACGGGGACGTGGACGTTGTTATCAGCAACACGGCGGGACCGGTGCGGGTTCTGATCAACAACCAGAACAGGCCAGGACAGTCGTCCGGCGAGGCTCACTGGCTGATCGTCCAGGCCGAGTTGGCAGATCGGGGCGGCCGGATGGCGTTGGGAGCTCAGGTGACCGTGGTGGCCGGAGACTCCGCATTCGTGCGGCTGGTGCAGCCGGCGACCAGCTTTCTGTCCTCCAGTGATCCACGCCCTCATTTTGGGCTGGGAACTGCCGAACGGGTTGATTCGATCCGGGTGATGTGGCCGGATGGAACCCACGAGTCGTTTGCTGGTGGCGAGGTGGATCGGATCGTGATCATCCGGAAGGGGGACGGCCGGAGTGTTTCTGCGGGAGCGGGAGCATGACTGGAGTCGAATCCGGGGAGCCGGGAGCCGGCAGCGGTCGTGGTCCGGCCGTCATTGCGGTCGTGTTCACGGCCCTGGTTCTCGCCGTCGGTGTGGGCTGGTGGAACTGGCCGAAAAAAACACCGCCGGTTCAACTCGATGTCGACTTCTCCGGCGCGGTTCCGGAGGTCCGCGAGGCGATCGAGACAGCCCGAGATCGAGTCCGGTTGGCTCCCGAGTCCGGCGAGGCGTGGGGGGAACTGGCCATGTTGTTGCGGGCTCACGGATACGATCGGCCGGCTGACGAATCGTTCCGCCGGGCCCAGAGGCTGGACGCCAACGAGTTCCGCTGGCCGTACCTGCTGGGGGTGAGCCTGGAGAACGTGGATCCCGTCGAGGCCGAACGCTGCCTGCGTCGCGCCCTGGCAGTGGCCCCGGACCTCGCACTTCCCCGGTTGCCCCTGGCGGAGTTGTTGGTGGCGGCGGGACGGTCCGAGGAGGCGGCGACACTGTTCGGCGAGGCCAACGAGTTGGAACCACTCAACACCCGTGCGATGCTCGGCCTGGCGAGACTGGAGTCCGATGCGGGGCGTCTGGCCGAGGCCGAGTCGCTGTGCCGGCAGGCGGAGGAGATTGCACCGCAAAACCGGATGGTGCAGGAATTGTTGGCTCGAGTCCTGTTTCGCCAGGGGCGGCGCGAAGAGGCGGAACGGTTGAGGCGACGGCTGGAGACAATGCCACAGGTCGAAACCAGTGACGACCCGTTTGTGGCCGAGGTGCTAATCCTGCGACGGGACCCGAACTGGATCGCCGTGAAAGCACAGACGATGCTCGATCAGGGACTAACCCAGCGTGCCGTGGAATATCTCGAGACGGTGATTGCCAACCATCCCGGACGGATCCGGTTTCCACTTCAACTGGCCCGGGCGTTGGGAGGTGCCGGCCGTCCGGCACAAGCCCGGAAAGTGCTGGAACGGGCGGTGACGGAGTTCCCCGAATCGGCCGAGTTGCGATTGGTGCTGGGGCTGGTGCTGGGAGAGATGGAGGAATTGGCTGAGGCAGCCGAGAGTTTCGATGCGGCGATCCAGAGGAAGCCAGATTACGCCGAGGCGTGGGTGTGGCGCGGGAGGACGCTGCGGGACCGGATGAAGATCGAAGAGGCCGAGCGTTGTTTCCGGCAGGCGATCCGGTTCCGGCCTGCCTTGCCCGACGGGTACGCCGAACTCGGGGCGCTGTTGCTGGCCGCCGGGCGGGTGGGCGAGGCGGTCGACGCCCTGGAGACGGCCGTTGATCTCTCGCCGGGCACCGTGAGTTGGAGGCGACGATTGTCCGAGGCACGTCGTCGATTGGATCGGTGACATGCCCCGCGGACCGGTCACTCGTCGTTTTCCCCCCGTGTGCGGATCGAGGTTTCTATCGATGAATGGGTGGTGCCGGAATGTCCGGCCACAACCGACGATCCTCCGGTGCGGTGGGCCTGCTTGGCGGCAATCTTCTTCTGGGCAAGCTGAGATCGCTGGATGAGGATCTTGTCGAAAGAGAAATTGGCCCGGCTTCGCTCGGAGAAGCCAGAGAGTGCTCGACAGACATCCACGGCCTGTTGAAATCGGGTTTCGGGCCGCTTGGAGATCATCTTCTCCAGTATCGCGGAAATTTCCGGAGGAAGATCCTCGACAAACCCGGCGACCGGTCGCGGTTTTCGAGTCCGCTGGGCTTCGAGCTTCTGTTTTGTCGTTTTCAACGGGAAGGGCAGTTTTCCTGTCAAGGCGGAATAGAACGTGCAACCGAGGCTGTAGAGATCGGCGCGACCATCAACGGCGTTGCTGTCGAGTGTCTGTTCGGGAGCAATGTAATCGGCGGTGCCGAGGCAGTCGTGACCGAAGATCATCTGCAGTGAGAACTCGTCGTCGGCCTCGGCTTCGATCTTGGAGAGGCCAAAGTCGGCGATCTTGACGTGCCCGGAGGTGTCGACCAGCAGGTTGGCCGGCTTGATGTCCCGGTGAATTGTCCCGTTGTCGTGGGCATGTTGGAGCCCGGAGGCTGTCTGGCGGATCACGTCGCATGCAGCCGCCCAGGGCAATGGGCCGTTGCGGACGATGAGTTCTTCGAGGCTGATGCCGTTCACGACTTCCATGACGACGTAGTAGACGTCCCCATAGACCCCCTCGGTCCGTTGATGTTCGTAGGTCCGGACGATGTTCGGGTGGTTGAGCAGCAGGCCGGCCTTGGCCTCGAGTTCGAAACGGGCGACCATGCCGGGGTCGCCCTCCAGGCGTTTGGGGAGCATCTTGACCGCGACGGTGTTTCCACTGTCCATGTCGGTGGCCAGGTAGAGCCAGCCCATGCCCCCCGTCCCCAGGATGTGGTCGCAGCGGTAGTGGTCGATGAAGAACCCCCGGTGGCGGCCCTCGAGAAGTCGATCAGCCTGGAACCGGGTGAGGTGGTTCGAGCCGATCAGCGCGTCGGCCAACTCGACCGGCGTGGTTTCGGCTGGCAGTTCCAGCTCGTCAATGACGTTGCCGAGTTGTTCCTGGCTCAGCAATCGGCTCTTTTCGAGCAGTTCGAGCAAGTCGCGGGTGACCAGTGGTGGTGGCATCGAAGGGGTGCTCTACACGGGGCTGCCTAGATTGTAACACGGCTTGGAGTTAACGAAACACGCCCGGGTGATTCCAGGGGAATCGACCCGGGCGTGTCAGCGTTCAACTCAAACGCACGGTGCGTTATTAGTTGAGGAAGCTGATGCGACGGATACGCGGGAGGCGAATCTGGGGCAACAGCGTCGTCTTCTTCTCGTAATCACAGCTCTTGGTGGCCGTCTTCGGAGCAGCCGGCTTGGCGCACTTCGGGGCGGCAGGCTTGGCGCACTTGGGGGCGGCAGGCTTGGCGCACTTCGGGGCGGCGGGCTTGGCGGACTTCGGGGCGGCGGGCTTGGCGCACTTCGGGGCGGCAGGCTTGGCGCACTTGGGGGCGGCAGGCTTGGCACACTTCGGCGCGGCAGGCTTGGCACACTTCGGCTTCGAGGTCTTGACTTCGCACTTGTGCTTGTCGCCATTGTTCAGGCGAAGGAAGTCCAGCAGACCGGCGTCGGCGGATTGGGTACCAATAAACAGAGCCGCAACAGCGGTGATCACAGTTGTCAACTTCATCGGGAGATCTCCTTTAGTCATGGTGTGTGACACGTGTGAGGGTTCATCTCTGCGGGGTCACCTACAAGCCACCCCACCTCGACTCGACCTTGTTGATCGAGCGTCACAGAGTTGGTTTTCGTCATTCAGGCGGCCGACGTTGCGGTGAAACCGTTGACTCGGGCCGCTAGTCTCTGAGTGGGGAAGGGCGGTGGCGGTCGTAACAGTCGCAACGCGGGCATGTGTCGACTGTTCGGGAAATGACGGATCAGGGGTCGGGTTGTGCGGGGGAGGGAGTGATTCGGGTTATGCATGTCGTGACGATCGCAGCACTGGTTGCCGCCGCGTACGGCTGGTGGAGAGGCCGCGCGGCGGTGGCAGGTACGACATTGTTGTCGGCCTGGCGATGGGGAGTTTCGGCCATAGTCTTGTCGCTGGCTGCGGCGGTGGCTGAACTGCTCGGGACCCCTTTCCGGAGTGTTGCGGATCACCTGTGGTACGCATCCTGCGTCCTGTGGGTGTGTCCGGCCGTGGCCGTTTTGGGAGCCCGCCGGCCCGGTTCGGGAGCGTGGGGCGCGTTCGTGATGATTCCGCTGGTCCTGGTGCTCGAATGGCCGGTGACGGGAGTGGCCGTGGCCGGCCGAGTCAGCGGTGTGTCCTCGGGACCACTGCTGCAAAATGTTCATCTCGATTGGCCCGAGTTGGTGGCCTGGCTGGTCGTGCTCGTCCTGGGCACGGGCAACTATGTGTTGACCCGACGAGGTGGAGTTGTCCTGGCCGGTGTTGGTGGACTTGTCGCGATTCTCTGGCCCCTGACCGGGTCGATTCCCGCTGGAACGTGGGGGGAATTCACTCGGCTTGGCGGTGTTCTGCTGTTGTCCGGAGCGTTGTGGCGAGCCCGTCGATCGGGCACCGTTGTTCCGTCTGAACCGGATCCGGATTTTCGAGAACGATTGGACAAGGCATGGGATGATTTCTACCAGGCGTATGGCCTGGTCTGGGCCGCGCGAGTTGGAAACCGGGTCAACGAGGAATTGGCGAGGATCGAGGGGGACGCTGTGCTGGGACCAGCGGGAATGGCGTTTGCCGATGAAGAGACGGTTGTGGCCGAGCAACGCGTCGCCGTTTACGAGCGGGCCGAATCGACCCTGAGATGGCTGTGGGCACGTTTTGTCGATGACGATTGGATCGAGTCCAGGCTGGGGCCGGGGGCGCCACTTGGCGCGAAAGAGCCACGGGGGCTATGATTGCCGCGGCCTGACGGTGGGGCAGAGCCTTCGCTGACGGAGCCGGGGAGAGGTGACAGAGTGGCCGAATGTGCCGGTCTCGAAAACCGGTGTACCTTCACGGGTACCGAGGGTTCGAATCCCTCCCTCTCCGCTTTGTTTTCAGGGGAGACAGCGGTTGTCGCTGTCTCCCCTGACTTTTTTTGCGAGTCGGTTGTTCACAATCAATCAGCCTGCGGTTCGAATGACGCCTGGAAACAGCGGCCTGCCAGCGAATCAGAGTGTCTGTTGGTCGAGAATTCCGGATCCCGAAATCGATGAAATTCGCGTTGATCGTTCCTGACGGAGCCGCCGACGAGCCCCAACCGGCCGCCGATGGCCTGACGCCCTTGCAGGCGGCTCGGCTACCGTTCATCGATTCGATTGTCCGCCAGGGGGTTCTCGGGCGTGCCAACCACGTGCCCGGGGAACTGCCCAGTGGCAGCGACGTGGGAATGATGAGCCTGATGGGGTATGACCCGCTGGCGAACCAGACGGGGCGGGCGGCGATCGAGGCCGCCGCACGTGGTATTGAACTCGGTGACGACGACTGGGCGATTCGCTGCAACCTGGTGACGGTCACAGGTGGCGTGCTGGAGAGTTACACCGCCGGGCACGTGGACAGTGATGAGGCGGTCCGGCTGATCGACTGCCTGCAACGGGATGTCGGAGACGAGTCCCCGTGGCAATTTCATGCGGGCGTCGGATATCGCAATCTGTTGGTGTTTCGGGCGGAGGCCGGTGATTGTGGGGTGGGCTTGACGATCGAGACCGAGACAACTCCGCCACACGACATGATCCAGATGCCCGTGTTGGGTCGCTTGCCACGTGGCCCCGGAGCCTCGGTGCTGCGTGACCTGATGGATCGCAGTCGCCAGGTGTTTGCCGGGGCCAGGGGGGAGTCACGGGCCACACAGGCCTGGCTCTGGGGACTGGGGCAACGGCCGAGCCTGACGCCTTTTCTTGACCAATACGGGAAGACGGGGGCGGTGGTGACCGCTGTGGACTTGGTCCGCGGCCTCGGGCGTTTGCTGGGATTGAGTGTCATCGAGGTCGATGGAGCCACCGGCTACATGGACACTGATTATGCGGCCAAGGGGCGGGCGGCAATCGCTGCATTGGCCGATCACGATCTTGTGGTGGTGCATGTGGAGGCGACAGACGAGGCATCACACGATGGAGACATGCCCGGGAAAATCGAGGCGTTGGAGCGGATCGATGAATTCATCGTTGGGCCGGTTCACGACCATTTGGCCAGGAATGGTGATTACCGGATCCTGGTCTCTCCTGATCATCCCACGTTGCTGAGAACCAGGGCGCACGCCCATGGCACCGTTCCGATTGCGGCCTGTGGGACCGGACTCTCGCCGGGAGAGGACCTGCACTATGACGACATCACCGCATCGGGTTCGTCGCTGCTCTTTGACCGCGGCAGTGACCTGATGTCGTGGTGGCTGGCGACCGATTGAGCCTGTGGCCCATCCACCAAGCGGAATCCGTTGCCACCTGTCCCGGAACGAGGCGTCGTGACGTTTCCTGCGGTTACTCGGCACTCTCCGACGGTGGAGCCGCGTGTTTCGGTCCGGTGACCAGGAGCAACCCGTTGAGTTGTCCGGAGCGAGGAGCGGGGGACAGGAAACTGGCTGCGATGCCGACAACGATCGCCGTCACGGTGGTCAGCAGGCCGTCCCACCAGGTGTTGTCCTTGAGACCTGCCAGTGATCCGAGGTTTTCGAGTTGCTGGGCGTCCAGTCGTGCCAGGCCGAGGCGGACCAGCGCGAAGACGAACAACCCGCTTGCCAGTCCAGCCAGCACGCCGGTGGTGTTCACCCGGGGGACCAGCATTCCCAGCATCATCACCGCGAGCAGCAATCCCAGCGTGGCTCCGGCAATCGAGAGCAGGATGTCGAAAACCGGCGAGTCAATCATTGCCAGCATGCAGGCGATGCCGGTCACACCGAAACCAAACGCGGCGGTCAGGAACCGGTTGACCCGGGTTCCCAGTTCCTTGCCACGGTACCAGTCGGTGACCAGCGTGGCGGTCATGCTGTTGATGCCGCTGTCCAGGCTGCTCATCGCTGCCGCAAACAGGCCCGCGAGGATCAGTCCGGTCATGCCGTAACCACCGGCGAAGTTGATCACGAAGTGGGGGAGCAACTGGTCGCGGCCACGGCCAGAGCCCAGGTGCTCGAAGACCTCGACGTGGGACTGCTGGTAATAGACGAACAGGGCCGTGCCGACCATGAAGAACAGTGTGCACGACAAGAGCGTGAAGACACCCTTGATGATCAGTGCTCGACGGGCCTCGCCGACGGTGTCGACGGTCACGTACCGTTGGAAGGCGCCGTAGGAGGCAAGTTGCCCACCCATGTAAACGAAGAATCCGTAGGCACAGGCCGAGAAGAGATTTCGTTCGCCAAGCCCACCATCGAGCCGGAACATCGTGAACTTGTCGTTGGCGGTGCCGGTGGCCAGGAATGTCGAGAATCCCCCGTCAATCTTTGACACCAACAGGGCCAGCAAAAAGACCATGCCGCCAAACAGGGCGAAAGCCTGGATGGTGTCGGTCCAGATCACGGCTTTCACGCCGCCAACTGCGGTGTAGATCGTAGCCAGCAGGCCGACCACGGCAATCACCGAGAGAGTCTGGATGATCGACTGGTTGTCGAGTACCACGTCGAGAATTCTCGAGACGGCCAGCAGCATCGTGCCCATCCACCCGGCTGAATAGAGCATGAAAATCAGGCTGGCCATCAGCCGGATCGGACGCGAGAAACGCCGTTCGAGGTACTCGTAGAGACTGACAAATCCCAGGCCCTTGTAGAAAGGAATGAACCAGATGCAGGTGATGGGGATCACGACGAAGGGAATGAAGAAGATCGCCAGCAACTGGTGGTAGTCCCGATACGCTCCCTCGGCTGGCAGGCCGACAAACGAGTTGGAACTGAAAGTTGTGGCGAACAACGACAATCCAACCGGCAGCCAGTGCATGTTGCGACCGCCGAGAAAGAAGTCGTCGTTGTTCTTCTGCTTGTTGGAGAAGAACAGGCCCAGGCCGATGACCAGAGCGAGGTAGCAGCCACAGATGGCCCAGTCGATTGGAGAAATCGAGTCCACGTCGGGTCCTCGGCAAGAGTGTCAGGGACTGGTCACGGCACTGGCGATCCGCCAGCGGCCTGCCGTATCACAGGCGGCATAGTACATCCGTTGGCGTCCGTCTCCGAGTGAGATGACCGACATGTCCTCGGCATGCACGGCGTCGATGTCGTCGCTGTCGTAGCCTCCACCAGCCACTATGCATTCGGAGGGGCCAAAGCTCAGTCCATCCGGCGAGGTGGCTTGGAAGATCCTGGACCGGAAACCGGCGATGTCGGAAGCGATGGACGCGGCGGCGAAATCGAGTTCGCCCGGCGGTGTGTCGGTCCCGGTTGGGTCACTGGGATGGCGAGGAATGACACTGCCGGGAGGGGCGTCCTGCCAGGCCGAAAAAATCATGGTCCAGGCCGTGTCGGTGATGGATTCCCCGGTTGGCCCCAGTAGCTGTCCGGCGGTGATCCCCATGGCGTCCCAGGGGGCCTGGCCACTGCGGATTCGCTGGCCGGGTTCGGCAACGAACTCGAGCCCGTCGTCGGAGAGGGCGCTGATGATGTGTTTGCCTTTCCGCAGGCCGCCGGATCGTCCCATCGGTCCGTAGTCGTCGGCGCAGGCCAGCAGGCGGCAGCGTCCGCCAGGCAGTTGAGTCAAACGTGGTCCGCCCAGGCCACCTGAAGTGCTCAATCGCACCCCGGGCTCGTGTCTCCATTGCAACTGGTCGTCGGAGATGGCACTGGTGATCACCGGCGGCTGTTGCGATGTTCCCCTCGCCTCGACATACATTCTCCATCGTCCGTCAGCCAGTTGAACGATCGAGGGAGCCAACAGTCGCAACGACATGTACTCGACGGCGGGGTCGGGGGCCAGGCGGATGCCGGGTTCAACCGAGAACTCCAACCCGTCATCGGAGACGGCACTCAGGATGTAGCCCTGGCATTCCGGGTAGGGGCGGCCTGGTCCCACGCCGGTGTAGAACAGACGGAAACCACCGCTTGGTCGTGCGATCACGCCGGGCGCCTGGGTTTTTGACGCGTCGAGGTCACGAGTGCCCTCGATACGAATGCCCGCTTCTCGGGTCCATCCTCCGGCAATCGGGATTGGCATCGTCGGTCGTCGCCTGTTGGGGAGGAAGGAGAGAGGGGAGCGGGCAGCGGTGGTGTGGCAAGACTGGTTCGAGTACGTCACCCTGAGCGAAGTGACGTGGACTTGCAACGCCAGACTTGTGGGAATGTTTAATGATGACACAACCAAACCGCGGCCGGAGGATTGTGGTGGCGGGCCTGGTCCTGCTGCTGGTCTCGAGTTGGGCGGCACCGGCGAGATCCTGGTGGGATTCTGGGCACAGGCTGGTGGCCCTGATCGCCTGGGACCGGATGGACGCCACCACCCGGATGAGAGTGCTGAAGTTGCTGGGGAAACATCCCCAGGCCGAAAAATATTTCACGCCCGGTGATCAGGTCCAGGGTGTCCAGTTGCGGCACCGGTGGATCGTTTCTCAGGCGGCGGTCTGGAGTGACCTGGTCCGCAAGACCGACCGCGATCGGCCGACCTGGCATTACATCAACCGGCCACTGTTTCTTTCCGCCGATGATCGCCGGGTTCTCGGAAGGCAATTGAAGGTCAACCTGGACTCCAATGTGCCAACGACTGCGACCCTGTCGACCCAGGAACTCAACGTGATCCAGGCGATCACGTTGTGCCGGCGTCGCTTGTCGGCCCGGGACGCAACTGAAGCCGAACGGGCGTTGTGCGTGACCTGGTTGTGCCACATGGTCGGTGACGTGCACCAGCCGTGTCATTCCACCGCATCGTTCACGGCGAGACGTTTTCCCCGAGGTGACCGAGGTGGCAACGACGTGCCGATTCGAGGAGACAAGAAGGACATCAACCTGCACATGTACTGGGATGGGCAGTTTGGGAGTGGTCGAGCGTTGAACGGAGACCTGGTCCGCCGGGCGGCTTCTCTGCTGGCCGACGCCACGCTGGTGTCGGCAGGCCGCCGGGCCACGAAGCGGTTGCAGCCCGCGGCCTGGGTGACCGAGAGTCATCTTCTGGCTCGCAAAGTGGTGTATTCGCCGACGATCCTGCGAGCGATTCGCCGAGGCGAATCGGATCCACAACAGGCGATTCCAGCGGTGGAGTTGTCCGACGACTACGCCCGACAGGCCCGGACGGTGTCGCGCCGCCGCGTGGTCGAGGCAGGATTCCGGCTGGCTGAGGTGCTGTCCGAGGGAGTGCGGTAGGTCGGGGCAGGGCGCCGCCGGTGAGAGTGCTACCGCTTTCTGGGCGGCAGTGTCCGGACCTGCGTGGCGATCAGTCGACACATGCTTGGCAACAGCACGATGCCGGTGTAGTGGTCGGTGGGCATCTTGACGTGGCGATTTTTCGAGAGCCTGGCCGTCCGGGCCAGCGCCAGGGCGTTTTCCAGCGGCACAACCGTGTCACGGATTCCCGAGAACAGCCAGGTGCGTTGAGGGTCGAGTCGATGAGCCACACGGGTTGGTTCGATAGAGAGGGTCAGTTTTTTCAATTGCTCACCGGTGATCCCTGCCTCGGCCAGTTTCCGCCGCACTTTGGCCGTATCCCGCTTCCCCGTCTGGATCATCTCGTAGAGGTTTCCACCGGCAAGCATCACGAAGAGACTGTCGTAGCCGGCATCGAGACTCGCGGAGGTGGCCACGACGAATCCGCCGAGGCTGGTGCCCTGCAGGGAAACATGAGAGGTGTCGACCAGTGGCAAGGAGGCGATGGCATCACGGGTGCGACGGACGTCGGCGATCGCCTGCCGCAGCCGATCGAAGAGTCCCCCGGCGGGCACCCGGCCTCCAGGGCTGACGCGGTGCCCGTAACCGGGCAATTGGACCATAAAGGTGTGCAGGCCCTGTTTGCGGAGTGTCGTGGCAAACAGACGACCAACAGTCATCCCCCGGCCCGACTCGTGCACCACAACCACCGCTCGTGATCGTTTTGCTTGCCCGGTGTCCATCCCCGCCACGTACCACTCGACGGCCACCCGGTCGTTGATCGCGTCGCCGGTCTGAATCGGGGAGGGAAACCGCAGTAGGACCTCGCCACGGTGGTCGGTGGGCGTTTCGCAGTGGACCGGGAACTTCCCGGGCGGCCAGATCAGTCCCTGCAAGCATTTGCTGGCGTCGGCCGAAGATTCCGGTCCGGGAGCCAGCGTGTCGTGGGCCTGGAAACGCCTCGCTCCGGGAGGACCCAGAAAACTGGTGTCCATCGGGGATGTTTTGCCGGAGGAGGACACTGGGGCCGCCGCCGAGGCACCGGCAGCAATCAGTTGGAGGATCACCAGTGCCGGGATGCTGGTTCGTATCAACATGGGGATCCAGCCTACGCAACGCCCGGGTGGTCTCCAAGCGTGCAACCGTCCATCGGTCGATTCGGTGGCAATGCCGCAAGAGGGGTCGTAGGATGCCCACTCGTCAGCATTGAATCGCTTTTTCTCGGGGAAGATCAATACCCATGAGCAACACCGGCGGACCTGTCAACGAGGTGGACCACGAGTTTTATCGACGGGAGATCGAGTCGTTTCTTCCCGACCGCATTTACGACGCGCACACTCACCTGTGGTGTCACGACTGCGTCGGCTGGAGCGTGCCCGGAGCACCCCAGGACGTGGGCCTGGAGGAATACAAACGGCTGATGCAGGACGTTCATGGTCCGCGGCCGACCAATGCCTTGTTCATTCCGTTCACCACGTCGGTGGAACTCGAAAGCAGGCAGCAGGCCAACCAATGGGTGTCCGATCACACACGAGTGGATCCGAGCAACCGCGGGATTTTCTTCATCCATCCCAAGGATGATCCGGAGTGGGTGCGGCAGGAGGTTCGCCGCCTGGGGCTGCACGGACTGAAGTGTTACCACACGATGTCGGATGTCGATCCGACCTGGGAGGCCGATATCGAGGCGTTTTTGCCCGAACCGTTGATCGCGGTGGCCGACCAGGAGGGGTGGGTGATCACGTTGCACATGGTCAAGTCGCGATCGGTGGCCGAGCCGGCCAACATCGCGTGCATCCGGCGGTATTGTGAAACGTATCCCAACATGCGGCTGATCCTGGCGCACTCGGCTCGTGGCTTCCAGCCCGCTCACAATCTCGAGGGGCTGCCTCAACTCACCGGGCTCGACAACCTGTACTTCGACACCAGTGCCAATTGCGAACCAATTGCTCACCAGTCGATCATGCGGATCATCGGGCATGACAAGCTGATGTACGGCACCGACCTGCCTGTCAGCCACTTTCGTGGTCGGTCGCTTTCGGCTGCCGATTCGTTCATCTGGCTGTACGAGGAGACTCCAGTGTGGGGTGAAAAGCACCAGAAGATTGATCCGGTGATTGTCGGGCTCGAACACATCCGGTCGTTGAAATGGGCCTGCTGGTCTGAACGACTGAGTGACAGCCAGGTCGAGGATGTTTTCTACAACAACGCAGCTCGCATGCTGGGTGTGTGAACTGCCGTGGATCCAGGAACGAGGAAGAGACCATGAGGCGATCATTCCAGGGGGTGTGGGTGTGCCGGGCGGTTGTCTGCGCGCTGTTTTTTGTCGGACTGGACGTGTCGGCTGCCGACAAGCTGGACCTGGGAGACGTCACGGAAACACACGTGATGGTGCCGATGCGTGATGGCAAACGGCTCTCGGGTTACCTGTATCTCCCCGCGGGCAAGGGGCCCTGGCCAGGGGTTTTCGAGCAGCGTTATGCCAGCCTGAAAGGGCGGGGGACACGCCAACTGGCTGCACAATTGGCTGCCGAGGGTTACGGCGTGTTGCATGTCAATTTCCGGGGAGCACAGGAGTCCGAAGGGACCTGGGTCGGTTACCGGGCGTTGGCCTGGGGAGAATTGCAGGACGGGTATGACACCTGCGAATGGTTGGCCCGGCAGAAATGGTGCACGGGCAAGATCGGTACGTTCGGCAGTTCTCAGGGCGGATTTGCTCAGAATTTTCTCGCCGTGACCCGGCCACCGCATCTCACCTGCCAGTACATGGTTGATACCGGGCTGAGCCTTTTCCAGTAGGGATACCGGATAGGAGGCACGACGCGGCCGGATCGATTCAAGGGCATGGACGCCAACTGTCGTGTGCCGGCTCACAACCGGGCGTTGTTGGCCGAGTGGTTCGAGCATCCCGACTACGATGACTACTGGCGGGCCGAGGATTGCAGTCGGCATTTTGGGCGGATGAATGTGCCGTGTTTTACCATCGGCAGTTGGTACGACTTCATGAACCAGGGATCGATTGCCAGTTTCCAGGGACGCCAGAACCGTGGTGGTCCCGCGTCGGTCGGACAACAGAAACTGCTGATCGGTCCGTGGCTGCACGGACGTCGCAACAAGGGGAACAAGGTCGGGGAACTGGTCTATCCGGCCAATGCCGCGGTCGATGTTCACCGGTCGATGGTCAACTGGTTTGACCATCACCTGAAGGGCAAAGCGTTGTCCAAGGCCGCCGGGGCCACCGTGCGGTACTACGTGATGGGAGCTCTTGGAGAAGCCGGCGCGCCAGGAAACATCTGGCGTGATGCCGATGACTTCCCGCCGAAGACCCGGACCACCTCTTACTACCTGGCCCATGGCGGCGGGTTGAGGCTCGAGGAGTCCGACATGACCGATGGGACGGGGGCGATGACCAGTCTTTCCAGTGACCCACGGAATCCCTGTTCAATTCCCGGGCGAGGATTTCCCGGCGCCCGTGATGCACGCGGATTCGAGAAACAGGAGGATGTGCTGACGTTCACCACCGAGACTCTCAAGCAACCGGTCGAATGGACCGGTGCTGTCGAGGTGCAACTGTACGTGTCGTCGTCGGCACCCGACACCGACGTGCTGGTCCGTATCAGCGATGTGTATCCCGACGGGCGTTCGATCCTGCTGGTCGGTTATCCCTGGCGGATGAGGTACCGTGAGGGGTTCGACAAGCAGGTGCTGATGAACCCGGATCGAGTCCATCCGGTCCGGTTCCGGGTGGGCTGGATGAGCCAGATTTTTAATGCCGGGCACCGTATTCGGGTGACCGTGGCCAGCACCGGGGCGCCGCTCTATGAGCCCAATCCCCAGACGGGCAAGCCCGCGACAATCGAGTTCCCCGCCGATGCCCGCAAGGCCGTCAATACGATTCATCATGGCAGTCGGTTTTCATCACGAATCTTGGCACCACTTCGAGTCGCCGGTTCCCGCTGATCGTTCCGCTCCATCTTCCGCTTCATTCAAACCACAAGAAGGAGGTCACCTGATGTTGACCCGTCGAGATTTTGTCCGGACCGCAGCCACAGCCACGACCGCCGCATCCACCGTCACCTTGCCAGCCGCGGAGGCTGCGGTTCCCGGGAAGCGAAAACGGAAGACGATGGCGATTGTCTCCACCGAATGGCGTTTTCACTCCCACGCCCAGCACATGGGTGACCGCTTCTTACACGGGTATCCGACCGACGGGGTCTGGAACCAGCCGCGGCTTGATGTGGTGTCGCTCTATGCCGACCAGGTGCCCAAGAACGATCTCAGCCGACCACGTGAGGCGGAGTTCGGTTTCAAGATCTTTCCGACGGTTGCCGAAACGTTGCGTCGAGGGGGACAGAGCCTGGCCGTCGATGCCGTCCTGTTGATCGGTGAACATGGCAATTATCCCCGCAACGAACTGGGGCAGAAAAAGTACCCCCGTTACGAGTTGTTCAAGAAGATCACGGATGTCTTTCGCGAGGACGGGAAGAGTGTCCCGGTCTTCAACGACAAGCACCTCTCGTGGAAGTGGGAATGGGCCAAGGAGATGGTCGATATCTCCCGGGAACTGGATTTTCCGTTTATGGCTGGGTCGAGCTTGCCGGTCACCTGGCGGATGCCGTCGGTGGATCTTCCTCGTGGAGAGAAGGTCAACGAGTTGATGGGCGTGGCCTACGGTGGTGTCGACAGCTACGACTTCCACGCGCTGGAGACCATGCAGTGCATGGCCGAACGCCGGGACAAGGGAGAGACGGGCGTGGCGTGGGTCGAGGGTTTGCGCGGGGATGCCTTCTGGAAGGCCATGGCCAAGGGGTCGTTCGATGCCGGGGGCTGGAGTCCGGAGTTGTTCGAGGCGTGCCTGACCCGCACACAGACGCTCCAGCAACCGCAGCCCACCTTCACTCATCGGCATCCCACGCCCAAGGAAATCCGGGAGATGGTCAAGGAACCGGTTGCCTACCGCTACCAGCACCGCGACGGCACAAGGGCGACAATGCTGTTGCTCAATGGCCTGGTCCGTGACTTCACGTTTGCTGCGGATATCAAGGGCAAGAAATCGCCGCTCTCGACACTGTTCCATCTTCCTCCGACACCCAACGTGCAGTATTCGGCGGAATTGATGGGGCATGCCGAGGACATGTTCGTCAGTGGGAAGGTGGGCTACCCGGTTGAGCGCACATTGCTGGTTTCCGGCATCCTGGCCGCATCGATCGAGTCGATGGTCAAGAAGGTGGTTCTGCAGACGCCTCACCTGGACGTGCGTTACAAGTCCACAAGAAATTCCACCTTTGCTCGAAGCTGAGCCTCAACTCAATTGCGTCTTTATTTGCACCGTGATCGAGTGTGGTGGCACAACGACCTCTGTGATCGCGTTCAAAATCGTGTAGAATTGTGACATCAATGTGTGCTGATGCCGCTCTTGCATCCTTCCGATCGCGATGCGGGGTGAAATTCAGCCCGAGCGGAGACCGAGCCGGATATGGACCAGAAGTTTGAAGGCACGCCGAAGGCCGAGATCACCCTGGAGGGCCGCAAGGTCTCACGAGGGGACGTCACCAATGACTGGGGGCTGCGCTTGCAGTGGCAGATCAAAAGGGACGGCAAGGTGATCGCAACCGAAGCGGCCCGGGTCGAATCGCGGTACGAGCATCCCGACAAAACGCCGGGAAAGTACGAGATCGTGCTCCAGATGTGGAAGTACGTGAATTACAAGAAGAACAAGCAGCGAGAGTTTGTTAGCAGCAAGTTTATCGACATTTCGAACACGGTTACTTACACGATCTGACGAGTCCAAGTCGCCATTGCCGTAGCGTTTTGGCCCGAAAAGGAATCTCCACAGATGATCCATGTTGGACAGGCCAATGTTCCGATGTGTGACGGCGTCAGCCGCCGCAGTTTCTTGCAGGCGGGTGCCACGTCCATGGGACTCTCGCTGCCCACGGCGATGCAATTGGAGGCCGCTGGGGCGGTTGATCCGAAAAAGCAGAAGATCAAGAACTGCATCACGCTGTTCCTGGTTGGTTCGCCCGGGCATCTCGACACCTTTGACATGAAGCCCGACGCACCGTCGGATATTCGTGGCAAATTCAAGCCGATCTCCACGGCTGTGCCCGGGGTCCAGATCTGTGAGCATTTTCCGCAGATGGCTCGGATGATGGACAAGGTCGCGTTGATTCGCAGCCTGCATCACAACACCGGAGCGTCTCACGAGAATGGCCAGCGTTGGATGATGACGGGCCACGATTTCAATGCAGCCAACATCAAGCCTCACATGGGCTCGGTTGTCTCACGGGTTTTTGGTCAAAAGACCAGCCTTCCGGCGAGCATCATCCTGCCGGCGAAGATCGGGAACACCGGGACCTCGACACCACATGGACAGGCTTCAGGCCACCTTGGCACAGCGCATTCGCCGTTCTTCCTCGGCAGTGATCCCGCCGTGAAGAACTTCAAGGTCGCCAACCTCGAACCGCCCAAGGGGCAGACGGAATTCCGGATCAATTCTCGCCGCAACCTCCTGAAGCAACTCGACACACTGCAGCGCAAGACCGAAACCTCATCGACGATTCAACGTGACACTGCCTACAGCCGTGCTTTCAACCTGTTGACTTCGCCGACGACCCGAAAGGCGTTTGATCCGTCCGAAGAAACCGACAAGCTTCGGGATCGTTACGGACGCAACACGTTTGGTCAGAGTTGCTTGCTGGCCAGGAGAATGATTGAGCACGGGTCGCGTTTCGTGACAGTCAATCACTTCGACACGGTTTTCAACATCACCTGTTGGGACATGCACGCCAACCGCACCAGCCTGGACAACACCTATCTCGATTACGAACGTCACCTGTGTCCGCAATTTGACCAGGCTTTCACCGCCTTGATCGAGGATCTTGAAGATCGTGGACTGCTCGAGGACACCGTCGTGGCGGTGCTCAGCGAATTCGGTCGAACTCCGAAACTGAACAACAACGGTGGCCGCGATCACTATCCTCCTGCCTGGACCAATTTTTTCGTCGGCGGTGGTGTGAAGGGTGGCCAGGTTATTGGGTCGACCGACAAGATCGGAGCCGCCCCTCACGATCGCCCCGTACGTCCTCCGGAAGTCGTGGCGTCGGTCTACACGGCGATGGGAATTGACCTGGAAACGACAATGATGCCCGGGCCCGGCAGTCGGCCGGTGAGGTTCATCGAGGCCGATCCGATCCAGGAGTTGTTCGGTTAGTTCCGTTTGCACGGAGTGTTGAGGTTCGTCCGGGAAACCAAGTGGGCCGGGCGGATTGTCCCCGTCCATGAAAGAGCCTGTTGGCATGTTCCGCCCCGCGATCTGCCTGATGGCATGTGCTTGGCCAGCCCTGGTGCTTGCCGCGCCGCCGACGATCTCGAAGTTGTCGGTGCGGGGGCTGCAGGTGGACGGGACGACCCGGGTGGTGGTGAATGGCACCAATCTCTTGCCCTCACCACGGTTGGTTGCCGGTGTCCCCGTCGCCGGTCAGAAGGTTGTCGGCACGCCGACGGCCAACGTCGTGATGTTTGATGTGACGCTCGATGGCAGCGTGGTGCCGGGCGCGTACCACCTCAGGGTTCTCAGTGGCCAGGGTGTCTCCAAACCGAAGGTCATCACCGTTGATCACCTGCCGCAACGCGTGTTTTCAGCCGACACCAGGACTGACGTGTTGCCCGTCGCTCTGCATGGCCAACTCTCCGGATCCCAGGTGGGCACCGCCCAATTTGTCGGAAAGTCCGGGCAGCGAATTTCGATCGACCTGATGGCCCGGCGGTTGGGCTCAACGCTGCGACCTGTGCTCCATCTTCTCGGTCCCGATCGACGGCGACTGAAATTGGGCATGCCCCGGTTGGATCTCTCTGGTGACTCCCGGATCACGCTGACCCTTCCCCGTGACGGACGTTACACGATCCAGTGCCATGACTTGCAATACGCGGTTGGCAACCCCGGCAATTTTCGTTTGTCGATTGGCAGTTTTGACGTTGCCGACCTGGCGTATCCTGCCGCTGTGACGCGTGGCCAGGTGCGAGAGGTCTTGCTGTTGGGCACGGGCGATCGTGAAACAGCGGTTCGAGTCAAGGTGCCCAGGATGGCCCATGGGCTGACTCCAATCGAGTGGGGGGCCAAGGTCATGCCGTTGGGTTTGAGGCCACGTGTCGAGGTGTCACGCTGGCCTGAAGTGGTGGAACCCGCGTCTCCGGGAAAGACTGATGTCTCCGGAGAATTGCCCTCGATTCCGTCGGCGGCCAACGGCCGGCTGGTCGACCTGGGCGAAGTGGACAGTTGGAAGGTGCCCGTCAAGCAGGGAGAGAAACTGAGATTTGAAGTCTTTGCCGATCGCCTGGGGACGCCCCTGGATTCGATGCTTGAACTCAAGAAACCCGATGGCGGGGTTTTGTCCGCCAACGACGACGCTGTCCGGGCCGATTCTCGTCTCGACTTCACCGTTCCAGCCAAGCTCTCGCACGTGTTCGCTAGCATCAGTGATCGTCATGGTCGTGGTGGTCGTCGTTTTCTCTACCGGCTGGTGGTCACCCGGACCACGGACCCGACTCCGTCCGATTTCGACCTTCTCGTCGAAAACAATTCGTTCAATGTGCTCCCCGATGGTCGTCATGTCTTTCGTGTAGACGTGGTGCGGAGAGGTTACGACGGAGAGATTCGTCTCGAGGTTCTTGGGGCTCCTTCGCATTTCAAGTTGCTGACACCGTCGATCCCGGCGGGGGCACCCGGGGCGTTGGTGACGGTGGTCAATACGGCCACCAACGCGGGAAACGCCCTGGATGGTTTCTCCCTGGTGGGGGCCTCGACCGTCGAAGGGACCTCGATCCGTCGTCCCGTCCGCGTTGTGACTCATCCCCTGGCCGGTTCCCAGCCGTGGCTGCGTGACGATCTGGCAATTGGCCGGGTCGTTGTGAAATCTCCGGCTGTCGCGATCGGCGTGCAACCAGTGCCCTCACTTGCTCTGTGGCAGGGGCAGGAGGTCGTTTTGCCGGTCCGGTTGACGCGAGATCCGGAGGCTGTGGGGCCGGTGCGGCTCAGCCTGGTGACCAGCCAGAAGATTCCCCTGGTCAAGGGCAAGCCCAATGGCGCGGCTGCGATTCGGGGAACAGCGGCCACCGTCGATATCCCCGTGCCGGCAGCCGTGACAGCAGCCAGGATCGCCGTGAACAAGAGTCGTGCGGCATTGGCGGCCCTCGAGAAGAAGGCCGTTGCTGCCGGTGACAGCCTGAAGGATCAACTCACAAAGGCCCGTTCCGTTCGTGATGCAACGGTCAAGACGTTGCACGATGCCGTGGCGGCCTGGTCACGCGATGCCACCTACCGGGTGACGGTGCCTCCCGGATTGCCGCTGTCCGGCTATGACCTCTCGGTGGTTGCCGAGTTGCGTTCCACCGACAACAAGACCGCACTGACCAGATCGTTCAGCCCCGTGCTGAGACTTGCGGCAAAACGTTCGCTGGAGATTGCTCCACGATCGGAGTCCGTGGTGCGAGCGACCCGGACACCCAAGGTCGACGTGACGGTTCGATTGCGAGGCGAAGTTGTTCGACATGGGGGCTTTGGCGGTGACATCACCGTGTCGGTTGCTGGTGTTCCCAAGGGCTTGCCTGTCCCGAAAGTGGTCATCAAGTCCGGTCAGAAACGGTTCGACCTCCCACTGAAAATTCCGGCCAAGTTCACCGCCACACGATTCGCCAACCTGTCGCTGGTGGTGAGCGGCCCACCCAACCCCAAGACACCCAAGGTGTTGGTCACGGCACGACAGGAGTTCTCGCTGGAATTGGAGGCCAACGGCGAGGGCTCTCCACCACCGCCACCGGGCGTACGGACTATCGGTCGCTGAGAAGTGAGACAGGACGAATGATGACGATGTTCAATTGCAAATCGCTCGCGGCCGCGTTGGTCATGGTGATGTTTTTGGGTCTCGTGGGGCCGCTGCAGGCCGAGTCACCGGGGGTGATCGGACAATTGAGCGTCGAGCCGTCTCACCTGGTGTTGAGTCATCCACGGCGTCCGCACTCGTTGGTCGTCACGGCGCGGACACCGTTGGGCCGAACCGTCGATCTGACTTCCGCCGCCACGTTTCTCTCGTCCAATCCCGCGATTGCTCGTGTGACCCCATTGGGCTGGGTCGAGCCGGTGTCCAGTGGAAAGACTCGCGTCCGGATCGGTGCCAATGGTTTGGTGGCGGTGGTTGATGTTGAAGTCCGGTTGTCGGCCAACCCGGTTTTGCACAGTTTTCGTGATGACGTGATGCCGGTGCTCTCCAAGACGGGTTGCAACCAGGGAGCGTGCCATGGTTATTCGCTGGGCAAGAATGGCTTCAAACTCTCGTTGCGTGGCGCTGATCCGAAGGCAGATTTCACAGCTCTGACAGACGAGTTTTTTGGACGGAGGATCAATCGTCACAATCCTGCTGCCAGCCTGTTGCTGGTCAAGCCACTGGGCGAGGTGGCTCACAAGGGGGGAGTCCGGCTCGAGCCCGATAGCCTCGAGCATCGGCTGTTGACCGGCTGGATCCGTGAGGGGGCCAATCCGGATTCGGACAAGGCGGCGACCTTCGAGTCACTGTCCATCTTTCCTCAACGGATCGTGGTCGGGGCCGGATGGGAGCAACAACTCCAGGTGGTCGCGACTTACTCGGATGGTTCTCGTCGTGACGTCACCCGGTTGTCGGTGTTTACCGTCAACACCGAACGGATTGCGTCGGTGACGCGTGACGGCCTGGTGCAGGCCACGATGCTGGGCGAGACGGCCGTGTCGGCTCGTTTCGAACGCACGTTTGCGACGTCGGAATTCCTGGTGCTTGAACCGCGGGGAGACTTTGAACCCAGCCCGGTACCCGGCGACAACCTTGTCGATCGTTTTGTCATCGAAAAACTCAACACCATGAATGTCCGTCCGTCGGCCATCGTTGATGACGCCGGATTTCTCCGTCGTGTGTCGATTGACATGATTGGGATACAACCGACACCCGAGGAGGTGCAGGCATTCCTGTCCGACAAGGATCCCGCCAAACGCGACAAGTTGATCGACCGCCTGTTTTCGCGTGAGGGTTTCGTCGACCAGTGGTCACTGAAATGGGGCGACCTGCTCCAGAACAGTCGCACACGGCTCAGTGATCCGGCGGTGTATGCGTTCCGCGAGTGGTTGCGCGACGCGGTGGCGACCAACCGGCCGCTTGATCAGTTTGCACGCGAGGTGCTGGCCGGTCGTGGCGGAGTTTCGGACAGCCCGACGGCCGCTTTCTACGCTGTCAGCAATGACGCGCATGACACCCTGCAACGTGCCACCCAGGTCTTCTGTGGTGTCCGGATGTTGTGTGCCCGGTGTCATCCGCACCCGTTCGAAAACTGGACCCAGGAGGACTACTACGGTTTGTTCAGCTTTTTCAACCAGGTGGCCACCAAGAATGACTTGAGACTTCCCGGTGTCCGCAATGCCAAGGCCGTGGTGATCAACCTGGGAACGGGTTTTGGTACGAATCCTCGAAGCGGACAGGCACAGCCTCCGCGTTTTCTCGGTGGTGCCGAGCCAAAACTGGCCTCAAGCGGTAGCGACCGTCGCCAGGCCTACATCGGTTGGCTGACCTCGCCGGAGAATCCGTTTTTTGCCCGGAGCTTGGTCAATCGGATCTGGAGCTACTTCTTCCACCGGGGCATTATCGATCCGGTCGATGACTTGCGGTCGACCAACCCGGCGATCAATCCCAAGCTGCTCGATGCACTGACCGCCGATTTTGTTGCCAACGGTTTTGACATGCGGCACCTGATGAAGACGATCGTCCGGTCGCGGACGTACCAGCGCAGCAGCCAGGCCAATGACAGCAATATCCACGATGACATGAACTTTTCCAGGTTCGTGCCGAGACGCTTGTCGGCCGAGACTTTACTGGACTGCCTGGTTCAGGCGACAGGGGTTCCCGAACGATTCAGCGGGGCTCCGGCCGGGTTCACCGCCAAGCAACTCCCCGATGCAAATATCCAGAGTGACTTTCTGGAATTGTTCGGGAAGCCGCAGCGGATGGAGGCTTGTGAGTGTGAACGTGATTCGGGAGCCAACATGCTGCAGGCCCTGCATTTTATCAACGGCCAGTCGATTCTCAGCCGGGTCAGTTCCGGCAGTGGCCGTGTGGCGATGCTGATCAAGTCCGAGAAGGACTCGGCGAAGATTGTCGAGAGGTTGTACCTGTGGTCGCTGTGTCGCCGACCGACGGCCAAGGAGCAGCAGGTGGCTGCCAAGTTCTTCGCCAGTTACGGCGGGAAGCGACAGGAGGCGGCCCAGGATTTCATGTGGGCTCTGCTCAATAGCCGCGAATTCATGTTGGTGCACTGATGCGATTCACCTGCTTGATACTCTTCACCATGGTCGCTTGCACGGTGTTTCCATCGGCAGTGCAGGCAGATGACGTCATCAGCTATCGCCGCCACGTCTGGCCGATTCTCAAGCGTCACTGTTTCGCGTGTCACAGCGGTGGGAAACCTGAAGGGCAGTTGTCGCTGGCGACGGCTGCGTCGATTGCACGGGGCGGCGAGACAGGACCTCTTGTGGTTCCCGGGAAGCCGCGGGAGAGCCTGTTGATCGAGATGGTCAGCGGTGCAGAGCCATCGATGCCCCCGAAGGGCCGGCCGCTGTCCCAGGCTAAAATCGACATCCTGAAGACGTGGATTGGCCAGGGTGGGAAAATCGACTCGATCGCTCCGCTCGCCGAGTCCCGGGTGGTGATTCCCAGGGAATACACTCATGCCCCGGCGTTGGCAGCAGTCGCATTTTCTCCAGATGGCCAGCGGATCGCGTGCGCGTGTCGCAGCGAGGTGGTTGTGATAGCAGCCAATGGCCAGGGGCCGCCGTTGCGTTTGCAGACCAACTCGGACCTTCTCACTCATGTCGAATTCAGTGCCGATGGAAAACTCTTGCTGGCCGGTGGTGGGACGCCCTCACGATTTGGCGAAGTATCCGTGTTTTCGATGGCCGGTGGCAAACGGATCCTGTCCAGACGGGTCAGCCAGGACACTCTCTTTCGGGGTGGGTTTTCGCCTGATGGCAAGCGAGTTGCCCTGGGGGGGGCCGATGGCGCCGTGTACGTGATTCCACTGGACAAGACGTCCCCACCCCAGCGTATTGAACTGCACAGCGACTGGGTGGTCGATGTGGCGTGGACCCCGGATGGGACGAAATTGATCACGGCCGGACGGGACAAGGCGACCAAGGTGGCCAGCTACCAGACCGGCAAACTCTTGCGGACCGTCGACTCGTCAGCCGAACGAGTCTCCAGCGTGGTGACAGATGGAGTGTTTGCCGTGTCGGCCGGAAAATCCCGTACGCTGATCGGGTACCAACTCGATGTGGCTTTGCAGAACGTTGGGGTGACCGGCGCAGGAAACGGTGCCAAGCCGGTCACGCGACGAAATCAATACGTGAAGAACTTCGAGTCTCAACCTGGTGAGGTGATTGATATCGCGCTCAGCGGTGATCGCAAGTCGATCGCCGTTGCCGGTACTGCGGCGGAGATCCGGGTGTACACCGTCGCTGATCGGAAACGGACTGCGGTCGTCAAGGGCGTGCGGGTTCCCGTTTTCTGCGTGGCACTCAATCAAAACGCATCGTTGCTGGCCGTGGGGAGTCGTGACGGCCGCCTGGAAGTGTTTCGCCTGCCCAAGGGCGAACAGGTCTTTTCACGGATTCCGGTTCCAATGAAGAAGGCCGTCACCAGGCGTTGAGCCGGATCGGGTCAACGCCGATCGGTGGTGACGCGTCGCGATTGGCTGATCACTCGCAACAGTGATCGTGGTCCCCGGGCATCCTGCCCGATTTCCCAGATGCTGACTCCGGCCAATCCCCCGGAATCGGCCAGCCGGGTTTTGCGGCGGATGGTTGAGGGACCGTTGAAGTAGATGCCGTTAATCTGATCGACCGTCGGGGCGGGGGCAAAGCGTCGAACGATCTCTGCGTAGGTGTGGGCGGTTCGTGTTTTGTCGAGGGATCTGCCGTAGAACGGAAGGCCCAGGCAGATGCGAGCGGCCGGAATTCCGGCCTCGCGAAGTCGTTGGATGTCTTTCCTTGCCTGTAGCAGTGTGGAGTGCTGTCCCTCCGTGTCGTAGGACATCAGGTGAATGCGGTCCAGTGACTTTGCGGCCACGGCAGAGAGTTGTTGCCAACCGGCGATGGCCGCGGTCACCGAGAGTTTCTGGAGGCGGAAGGCGGCCTTGGTTTCCACGATCAGGCGAGTGTAGGCCGCTTGCTGGGCGGCCCCCTTGGGGTGTTCCCAGTCGAGATCGACACCATCGAAACCGCGGGAGTGGCAGCAGGTGATCATCTGGTTGATGAATCGTCGTCGAGCCGCGTCGTCGGCAGTGCAGGTGGCGAACGCGGTCGACCGCTCCCAGCCACCAATGCACAATCTCAGCCGGAATCGGTACTTCTGCTTGAGGTTCCTCAACAGCTTGACCGCGGCGGGTTTCAGGCGACTGGTGTCCAGCGTGCCGTTGGATCGGGGTTCGACCGAAAAGAATACCAGTTCATCCAGGTGCTGGCAGACGGTCTCGTCGAGGTTTCCCACCCGGTATTCAGGCAGGTAGCCGACGACAAGGAACTTCCTCGCCGTTGGTTGGCTGGCAACGACGGGGCGACAGCAGGTGACGATCACGCCCAGCAGTAGCAACAGCCCGACGGCGTGACGGTGCTGGAGGCGGGCTGGCACACGGCTCATGATCGCGTTGTCCCGGTCTGTTGATGGCGGTCACTTCGATCGGGCGGCACGTCGTTTGGATGGCGGGGTTTCCGTTTCCTCATCAAATCCGACCGGTCCACCGTTCATTTCTGTCAGGAACCGCGACGTCTTGGTTTTTCGGCGCTTACCCCACTTGGTGCGATGCTTGGCCCAGGAGAGCGTGAGGAAATCCTTGGCGCGGGTGACGCCGACGTAGGCCAGTCGTCGTTCCTCACAGATCGCGCGGTGTCCGTCCTGGATCGAACGTTCGTGCGGCAGGAGTCCCTCCTCCATGCCGACCAGGAACACGACGGGGAATTCGAGCCCCTTGGCGCTGTGCAGGGTGATCAGGGCGACAGCATTCTTCTTCAACTGTTCGTCTTTGTCGGTTTCGTCCTCGTTGTTGGTCAACGCGATTTCCTCGAGGAAACCGTCGAGCGTGGGCTGGTCGGCTCCTCGTTCGTACTGGGACGTGGCATTGACCAGTTCCTCGACAGAACTCCATCGCGAGACCCGTTCCAACGGTGTCTTGTATTGACGTTCTATTTCGTTCTTGTAATTGATCTCTGTGAGCAAACGGGTGAGTTGTTCGCTGAGTCGTCCCTGGGCCATGGGCTTGCGGTACTGTTCGATCATGGTCCGGAATCGTTCGATATTCTCGGCTCCCTTTTGCGGGATGTCGCCAGCGACGGTGGCCTGTGGCAGGACATGCCACAAGCTCTTGCCCGCCTCAACAGCTCGTCCGAGAAGTTTGGAGACCGTCCCGTCTCCGATGCCGCGTGCGGGCCGATTGATGATCCTCAGCAGTGACAGTTCATCGTCGGGATTGGCGATCACCTTGAGGTAACTGATCATGTCGCGGACCTCGCGTCGATCGAAGAACGACTGGCCGCCGATCAGCACGTAGGGCACCTTGTTGGCTCGCAACTCCTGCTCAAACAGCCGGGGTTGTTCGTTGGTCCGGAACAGGATGGCCACGTCCTTGTAGCGAAACCGATCGCTGTCGACAGCGGCCCGGATTTCCCGGGCGATGTATGTTGCCTCGTCGACCTCGTCGTCGATTTCGAGAAACCGGGGCGGAACTCCCGGGGCCCGGGCGGCCTTGAGTGTCTTCTCGCGGCGCTCGGTGTTGTTGAGAATCAGGCGGTTGGCCAGATCGAGAATTTGCGGTCGGCAGCGGTAGTTTTCTTCCAGCCGAACGATGGTCGCATCGGGGAACTCCCGGTCAAACTCGAGGATGTTCTCCATCCTGGCACCGCGCCAGCCATAGATCGACTGGTCGTCGTCACCGACGACGCAGAGGTTGCCGTGTTGAGCGACGAGGGATGAGATGATGCGGTATTGCGTCGCGTTGGTGTCCTGGTACTCGTCGACCATCACGTAATCGAACCGTTCCTGGTGCCGGGCGAGTACGTCGGGATGCTCCCGGAAGAGTTCTTCGGTGCAGAGCAGCAGGTCATCAAAATCGACGGCGTTGGCGGCTTTGAGTGCCAGTTCGTACTTCGTGTAGGCGAGTGCCGCGAGCGTGTCCTTCTCGTCGTAGGCGGTGTCTCCGGCAGCCTCGGCACGCAGACCTTCTCGTTTCCAGTCNCCGATGCGCCACAGGAGGTCAGAAGGACGCAACGCGGTTGTCGGACAATGGATGTCTCGCAGTGCCTTTCTCGCAGCACCCTCCTGGTCGGAGCGGTCGTAGATTGTGAATCGCTTTCTGTAGCCCAGCGACTCGATGTCCTGTCTCAGGATGCCGACACACAAGGAATGAAACGTTGAGACATGCGGTTGAGGGGGTTTCTTTCCCTTGCCCGTCTTCGAGGACGGACGGGTCGTCCGTTTCAACAATTCCTCGGTCCGCTGTTGCATCTCACGGGCCGCCTTGTTGGTGAAGGTGACCGCGAGAATCTTGTCGGGCGAAACACCCTGTTGGATCAAGTACGCGATCCGGAACGTGATCACTCGGGTTTTGCCGCTGCCGGCCCCGGCGAGCACCAGAACGGGCCCCTGGGTGGCACGGACGGCCGAAAGTTGGGCGGGGTTCAGTCCGTGAGCCATGCTCTATCCGTTGAGCGTGTTTTCGAGCGCAACCGAGGCGCGTTGTTGGAGCGGAGTCGCCATCGTGGCCTCCATGATGTCGACAGGGTAGCGGTTCGGGGAGTTGCAGAACAGTGGACCGGCCCACATTTGCAACCGGCGACTCGAGACGACATAGTGCGAGTCCGCCTCATTGTCCCTGCACCTGGAGAAAAATGATGAACCGGTTCCCGTTACGATCTCTCGTTGTCCCGGTCATCCTGATGTTGTCCGTGATTTTCGNTCGACCCGACAAGGTCAGGGCCCAGAAGTTCGTCGCCAATTACGACGAGAGCAAGATCCCCGCCTTTGAACTGCCAGATCCCCTGAAACGGGTCTCGGGCAAACGGGTCAAAACAGCGAAGCAATGGACGAAAAAACGCCGGCCTGAAATCCTGCGGTTGTTTCAGGACCATGTCTACGGCAAGGCTCCGGGGCGTCCGCCCAGGATGGTGTTCCGGTTGGTCGAATCGTCCGGAAAGGCCCTGGCGGGGAAGGCGATCCGCAAGCAGATCCGGGTCTTGTTTGCGGGCACCGAGGACGGGCCCCAGATGGACCTGTTGATCTACCTGCNTGCGTCCGCACAGGCAGCCGTGCCGGTGTTTGTCGGGTTGAATTTCAACGGCAACCACGCGATTCATTTGGACCCGGCAATTCACCTGGCCCGCAGTTGGCATCGCGACAGCGCGGGGGACGGGTATGTCAACAACCGCGCGACCGAGAAGTCTCGAGGTCTCTCGGCGAGTCGCTGGTCGGTCGAGCGTTGCCTGGCCGCCGGGTTTGGTGTGGCCACGATTTACTGCGGTGACATCGATCCGGATTATCACGACGAGTTCCAGAATGGAGTGCACCCGTTGTTCTACAAGGACGGTCAAAAGGCACCATCTGCCGGCCAATGGGGGACGATCGGGGCCTGGGCCTGGGGGTTGAGCCGGGCGGTGGATTACTTCGAGACCGACAAGCAGATCGACCAGGAACGAGTTGTCTTGCTGGGGCACAGCCGGCTGGGCAAGACCGCGCTGTGGGCAGGAGCCCGAGACCAGCGCTTCGCGATCGTGATCTCGAACAACTCGGGTTGCGGCGGTGCGGCACTGTCACGTCGCCAGTTTGGTGAGACGGTCTGGCGGATCAACAACTCGTTTCCACACTGGTTCTGTGGCAACTTCAAGAAGTACGACAACCGTGAGAACCAGTTGCCGGTCGATCAACACATGCTGGTGGCATTGATGGCACCGCGACCGGTTTACATCGCCAGTGCCACCGGCGATCGCTGGGCGGATCCGCGGGGTGAGTTTCTCTCGGCATTGCATGCCGAGCCGGTCTACAAGTTGCTTGGCACCGAGGGGTTGGGTACCGACAAGATGCCCAAGGCCGACTCGCCCATCCACGGACGCATCGGGTATCACCTCAGGACCGGCAAGCACGACGTGACCGACTACGACTGGAAGCAGTACATCNCTTTTGCCAGGAAGCACTTCGGGAAAAAGTGACCGCGGGCTGCTGTTTTTCCGGGCGACGGCGGTTATCTGGTCTTGGCCATCGGAAACGGATGGCCGTCGTCGATGGTTTTCAGCGCCTGTTGCAAGAGCTTGATGTCGTCGGCGGCTTCGCGTGGAACCTTGNTCAACGGGACGGGAGCCTTTTCGTTGACGTCGTGGGAGGCATGGAAAAGCCTGCCGTTGTTGTAGAGTTTCCAGTTTTGGGTGCGGACGAAGAACCGTTTGGATCCGCGTTCGGCGTAGGCCCAACGCCGGNCGCTGCCGCCGCGTCCCGCCAGGAGCCTCGCGAAACTCTTGCCGTCGATCCTGGTGGCCCTCCGTGCAGACGTCGCGGCGCCCGCAATCTCCACGAACGTGGGCAGAAAGTCACTCATGTCGACCAGGTGGTCGGTGGTCGTGCCGGGCTTGATCCGGCCCGGCCAACTGGCCAACAGAGGGACGTGCGTGCCGTCGTCGCTGAGATTGCCTTTGCCGCCGGGAAGCAGCTTGCCACCAATCCGGCTGGAAACCGGCCGGCGGATGAACTTGCCCCCGCGGGCCTGGTGCAGCGAACGCTTGGATGTGCCGTTGTCGGTGGTGAACAACACCAGGGTGTTCTGCTCGAGTCCCAGACGCCTGATCGCCGTCGTGACCCGGCCGACGTGGATGTCCATCTGGGCCATCATTTCCGGGTAGGTGTCGTAGTGGTCCTTGCCCGTGGCGTAGGGGACGGGTTGCTTCAGATCGTCGGTGACGTCATGGCAGAGTGCCATCGAATAAAAAGCGAAGAACGGGCGGTCCTTGTTTCGTTTCATGAAATCGACCAGGTAGTCGACATAGACGCTGGGTCCGTAACGGTCGGCCACGTCCGTCCGCAACATTCCGTTCTGGTGGATCATCGGCTGATGGTAGCGGGGTCCCTCGTGCCAGCCGAACAAGCAGTAGTCATCGAATCCCATCCGGTGGGGGTGCTGTGGGTCCTTGAGCAGCAGCGTCAGTTGCCATTTGCCGGCAATGGCGGTCCGGTACCCGGCCGACTGAAGAGACCGGGCCAGTGTCTGCGACTCGTCGGGCCGCGGGTAGGTGCCCCAGCGGGGATTGCCCTGGTGCCGGGGGTAGCGACCGCTGAGCAGGCAGGTGCGAGTGGGATGGCAGACAGGCATCGCGTAGCAGTGCGTGAACTTCAGGCCGGTCCTGGCCAGGCGATCGATGTGAGGTGTCTTGTAGCTTTGCCCGCCGTAACATCCGATCGTCTCGCAACCGACGTCATCGGCCATTATCAGAACGATGTTCGGAGGACGATCGGCAGATGCCGTTGGAGGAGTCCCGAGGCAGAGTAGTGACGAGACGACCAGTGTGCACAGACGTGTCATGTGCAGGATCTCCGGTTAGTTGTCATCGATGGCCTGCAAGAAGTGCCACAAGGCATCGAACTGCCGACGGGCATCGCCATCGAGCACGTTGCCAACGGCGGTTGTTTTTCTGTCGGGCGAAAAGCGAGGCATCTTCGAGTGTGGGTCGAGTCGCAGGGGGTCGAACATCCAGTCGAGATAGAAGTCGTATCGCAACCGCTCCCGGACCCGCGAGAAGTTGACACCGCGATTGTCNAACGGGGCCAGTGCCGGTTTCTTGCNGACGCCGTGACATTGCATGCAGTTGAATCCGCCCTGCTTCTGGGTCAGCCGAGCTCCGATTTCCGNCAGGTTCGAATCAGGACGAGGGCCGGTTGTGGCGGTGGTTGGCATGCCGTGTTCGGCGGCCAGCCCACGTGCCAATCTTTCACCCCGTTTGCCAAAAGATGGCATGCGAGTTTTCAGCCAGGGCCGTGAGGGATGCTTGAGACGGCCACCGAGCAAATGACTGAGCCAAGTGGTCTGCAGTTTTTCTCCCGACCACGTCAGGTTGGGCAGCACCGACGGCAGCAGGCCCCGGTCACTCTCCTCGGCAATGATCTCTCGTCGTGGACTCANCGTGGTGTCGCGATCGTGACACGCCGTGCAGCGGAGAATACGAGTCGCGGTGGCGACAAATTCGAGAGGCGATTTGCCTGGCGAGCGGTCGGGGGATTCGGCGAGATAATTGGACAGGTCGGTCCTTTGTTGTTTGGTAAAACCGAACTCGGGCACACGGCGTGTGCCGGTGGATTGCATGACAGTCTTGGCCAGGCAGCCTGCCGAGGTGGTGCGGCCAAACGGAAGACGGATACGTGGAGCCGGTTTTGGCTCGGCATTCGGTTTTGCTCCACTCTCGTGACAGGAGCGGCAACCCCGGGAGACAAACAACTTCTGCCCACGGTTCGGTTCGCCCTCGGCGACCTTTTTTACGATTGCCAGCCTGCCCTGCGATCGGTCGGTCATCAATGCGACCAGATCGCGGGTTTCCAACTCTGTCAGGCGGAAGTCGGGCATCCGGGATCGTGGGTTGAAGCGGTGTGGCTTGGCGAGGAACTGGGCCAGTCCGCCACCTTGGAATTTTGTGGTGGCCAGGTGCAGGGAGGTGCGATTCCAGTCGTCGGCCTGTGCGGGTGGGGCGAACGTGTGGCAACTGATGCAGCCCAGGTCTTCCCACAACCGACTGCCACGTTCGGCCTGGCCGGGTGGCGGCGATGCCAGGGTGGTTTTTGACCGGGCAAGGAATGCCAGGACGTCTTGCTTGTCGCGTTTTTCGCCCTGGGAATCTCCGAACAGCCGAGGCATTCGAGTGTGATTTCTCAATGTCCGTGGGTTGTTCAGCCAGTGATCCATCCAGTTTTCACTGAGCCTGGTGGTAGCCAGTCCCAACGAGATCGTGGGCTCGAGCGGCAGGTCCGACTGCTTGCTGGAATGACAGTTGGCGCACCGGTGCGCGGCAAACAACTCTCGGCCTCGTCTGACACTGGACCACCTGGCCAACTCGGCGTTTTTGGGGCTGTGCCAGAGAACCCGGGAAGGAATCAATTCTCGGGCGAAGCGAGGACTTTGCCAGTGCAGCCTGAATTGTGCCAGGCCCCGTTCTGGAGACCTGTAGGAGATCTTGAGTTGGTTGAGTCCTGCGTTCAGGGCGATGGGGACCAGCCGCNGGGCCGCTCCAGACCGTGATTGCAGGACAACTTCGCCGTTGACGGTGACCTCGAGTTCTCCGTTGCCATCGGTCGAGAATGTGTAACTGTCGGTGAGTTCCACATCGAGCAGTCCCTGGAGTGATGCGTTGAACGGTCCGGGATCCAGCCGGGGTGAAATGGTGTCCCCGGATTCGACAGCCAGGGCGGCCAGTCGCGACACCCGGGCGTCGCGGTGTTTTTCTGACCGCGTGGTCAGAACCAGGCCCGCGGCCAGTCCCTCTCGTGGTGGCCCTGTTCGAATTCGGGGCACCGGAGCCCCGGCGGGGTCGAATCCCAATGAAGCAAGATGGGTGGGGCCATTGACGACGTTGATCGTGTGTTCGATTTGTCCGCTGAGCGGCGTGCCCTTTGCCGTGGCGATGTTGTAGTTGACCCGCATTTGCATGCACGGACGCATGTCGGCAAAGCCCAGCAGAACGGCGCGGCCGTCCTTGGACAATTGGACTCCGGTCACCTCGACACGATCGCGGCCCTGGGATCCATCGCTGACCTTGTAATCGCGGGATCCATACGAGGCGGCTCGACGATAATTCCATCGCTGGATGTTGTAGCGTCCGGCGTCGACGGCCAGTTTCTTGTCAACGGGACGAGGAAACCGGATCACNAGGCCTGTNGGCACTGCCGAGAGCCCNTCGGGCAGNTCCANNGGTTGCCTGGTGGCCCGGATNCGGAACAGTCCACCCGGGCGTGTCTTGTTGCTCGACCAGCCGAACAGGCCACAGATATAGAGTTGTCCGTCGTCGGGATGGAACCGGCCGCGGTGAATGCCGGTTGGGAGTTCGGGCAGGGGCAGTCGCGTAATGCCGCCCTGGTGGATGTCGCCGACCAGTTCATGAATCACTCGCCAGATTCGACCGGTGCCGTAGGAGAGGCTCAGTAATGAACCCCTTGGCAATGCCNAGCGATCGCTCGTCACCCAGACAGGGGCGCTGGGGCTGCGGTCGGTTTGCTTGTGGATCCAGCACAATGGCGGGTCGTAGCTCGTATCCTTCTTGTCGGGAACATAAGACATCATGTTGCCGTAGAAGCCACCACGGCGGATCCAGTTGATCCGGTTCATCGGCGTCCAGTGTCCCTCCTGGTCGGTGGACAGGAAACTGCCGTCGGCGTTCAGGGCCAGGCCATTGGGAGCCCGGAACCCGTTGGCCATGATCTGGCTGNCAGTTCCATCGGCCGTGACACGAATGACCGAGCCGTGTTGTGGGACGACGGCCGGTAACGCATGACGGGCGCCTTTCATGTAATAGAAGTTGCCCTTGGCGTCGGTCTGCAGATCCATTGCGAACTCGTGGAAGTGTTCGGTGACCTGTGCATCGTTGTTGAAGTTCTCGTAGAAGTCGGTTTCGCCGTCGTCGTTGTGATCGACCAGGTGGGTGATCTGGTCGCGTCCCAGGACAAAGATCTCGTCGTTGACGATTCTCAGTCCCAGCGGCTGGAAGAGTCCGGCGGCAACGCGTTTCCACNTCAACGTGCCGGCGGCGTTGTTTTTGGCGTCGAGCGGGGTGCCGAGCCCCGAGACAATCCAGACATCTCCCTGCCATGTGCAGACGGCCGCCCGACTGGCGTCCGAGAAGTAGTCGAATCCTCCCAGCCGCATCCAGCATCGCCATGGATTCCGGGCTGGCAATGTCAGTTCATCAATCGCCAGGGGACCCTTTGAGTCACCTCGTCGCATGGACGTCTGGACCGATTCTTTCCACTGCGTGGTGGCTCCCCGGACCAGGTCACCCCAGGCAGGGCGGGGTGGTCGTTGTCGGAGTGTTTTTGCGGAGGCGGTGATTGTTTGTCCGGGGCTCTGCCAGGTAAGCAGCGAGAGCCTGCGTGTTGTTTTCGAAGGCGACAGGACCAGGCGAAGTGCGTTTGCGGCGGTGTCCCAATGGGTTCCGGCGAGATCTGCAGGGGTGATGCCCCGGGCGATGGCGGCCACGACCGTCTGTTTGTTCCAGTCGACCCTGGTCGGGCGAACCTGGCCACGTGGTCCGATGCGGACCTCGGCCTTGCCGTTGAAGGAGAGGGCCAGGCCGCGATGTCCGGGCACCAGTCGTCCACCCCGGTTCACGCCCGGGTAGTCGTTTCCATCGAGGTTGGCGATCCTGGAAGGCACACGTCCGTTGNTTGATTCGTCCTTGTCGAACGTCCAGTGNGCCACGCGACCACGAGTGATTTCCTGGTCCTTTGCCAGGCCGGAGACATCCTCNTNGGACAGTGTCCGGTGAAAGAACTGGATCTCGTCCAGTGCTCCCTTGAGCGGTGGCATGAAGTTCGTGGCGGTGTATCCGAAACGAACGATGTGGCTCTTGTCGTCGACAGATTCCAGGGGTCTGGCGCCGTCTGAGCGGCCGTCGAGATACAGTCGCGTCTGCCCGGTCTTGTGAGAATGCGTGACCGCGACATGGTGCCATTTCCCATCGGCGAGGNGACGTGAGCCGGTGACGACTCCCACCCAGCCCACGTCAAAACCCAGCTTGCCGTCACGGACGAAAAANGTCTTTCCCTTGGGAACCCACTTTCCACGGGGAGCCGCCCGGCTGAAGATCGTGCCGGTTNTTGCGGTGGTCTTGATCCACGCCGAGATGGTGAAGTCCTGTGCGAGGCCGATCTGTCCGGGAGCGGGACCACCCCCGGTGGCCAGGACCGCGATGGATTTTGAGGCTGGAATGTCGGCGGGTTTCTGACTCTTACCCTGGTCGTCGACGACAGTGACGACACCACCGGTTGCGGCAGCCAACTGGACAGACTGGGGTGTTGCCGAGGGGCCGATTTCCAGCAGGCGTTCGAGCACCGGGCGCCCGTCGATGGTGACCAGGCGGGGTTGCTCGCGGATGGTCGTCTTGCCGACGGAGTACTCGAGGACGACGCGGGAACCCTGTCGATACAGGCCTTTCCAGTGTGCCCATGTCCTTGGCAAGGGACCATAGGCCACCCCGTCGACACCGCGGAGGCGAGTGTCTGTCCAGTGGCCTGTCTTTCCGCCATCACCGTGTGGCCGCGTTGCNGCCCAGCCGGCAGCATTGCCGTTGGAAAACTCCAGGTTGCCAACCAGCCGGGGATGGATCGCGTGGCGTCCGTCCATCGCGATGCCCTGCCAATTGATGAACCCACGTCCGGTCCAGAACCCGGCGACTCGCATCGTGTCGGTGTCGAACAACACGAAAGCGCGGCCCTGGGAGACTCCACCTGGCCCCTCATCCAGCCGGATCGCGATGCCCTTTTGGGCAATGTTGCCGGGGGTCACCTCGATCGATGCTGTCAGGAAAGCACCGTAGTCCATGTCGATGTAGGGCTTGCCCGTCAGCTTGATGTCCTGGGCCGTGGCGGCCGAGACGGACAACAGGATCAATCCGAGTCCTTGACGAAGTGACGTGGCGTTCATCGTGTGTCGGTCCGCTGAAGAGGAGTCTCAGCCGGCTTGGGACAGCCCCGCCTGCAGAGCGTCGAGGTGTCGGCCGAAGTGATCGGCGAGCACCTCGGTGTAGGTGTCCTGGTGGGTTTCCAGCAGGCTGCGAAGCCGTGGTCCCAGTCGAGAGTCGGTGAGCACCGAGCCAAAGGTGCAATGCAGGATCTGTCGCCCCAGTCCGGTGAAACCCTCGCCGACGGGCACCTCCGACCACAGGCCCAGGTACAGTCGTTCGAGTTCGATGGGATCGGAGATTTCCTCGGCCGGAGGGGCCGAATCGATGGTGGCCGAGAGGTGGTAGGTGGCCCGGTCGATTTCGAATCGACCACGAGAGAACTCGATCACCTCGCGGAACAGCGACACATCGTGTCGGGCTGCGACACGGAGTGCTTCCAGGTAGCTGGTCCCGGCCGTTTTGACGTGGTAACAGCCGCGGGTGGCCTGGGCCAGCATTGCGTACATGGCCAACTTGTCCGAGCCGGAATGCAAGCTGAGCTTGTAGGGGCCGAGATGTCGGGCCAGCGCAGCGTGGTCGGCCAGTGACCGGACCAGCTGTTCCAGGTCGCCCTTGAAATCCACACCCTTTTCGAAGTCGCCCACGAATCGGGGAGCGAGACTGATCAGCCGGATGCC
Source organism: Planctomycetaceae bacterium (assembly GCA_002724415.1). Lineage (GTDB taxonomy): Bacteria > Planctomycetota > Planctomycetia > Planctomycetales > Planctomycetaceae > UBA8437. The sequence continues at coordinate 51,767 of PBOU01000049.1, read as the reverse complement.
GTCGACCAGGCAACGGTCGGCAATGATGTAGTGTTCGGCTAGGGTCGTGGGATGATCGGTTTCGTCGACGGAGAGTTCGATCTCGTAGTCACGACCAGCCTGTCCCTGCACGGCCGCGATGTGGCCCGCCAGTTCGATTGCGTGGTTGATGGCCCGTCCGTACTTGACTCCCGCCCTCAAGCAGGCCTGTTCGGTGCACTCGATCCGGGCGCCGGTTTCCAGCGTCAGTTTTCGGCCACGGTAGTCGCCCAGCCAGGTCAAGTCGTGCTGGATCTCGGCAAACCGCTCCCGGAGCGTGGCTTCATCATAAGTGTCGGCCTTCTCGTCGACGTGGTCAGAGGGGTCGATGGTGAAGAACGTGTAACCGGCCTCGGCGGTGATCTCCGCATCGGTGTTGGTTTTCAGGTGATCGGCATCGGCCCCGGTGATGCCATCCCACCCGGCTTCCCTCATGCCGGTCAACGCGTCGTTCATGACGTCATCGGGTGAGCGATCCGTGCGGGCCATTTCCCGGATCGATTGTTGTGGAAAGATCGGCAGGATGCCCTCGCCGGAACGCTGCATGGCCAGGACGTGGCCGGGCGTGGCCAGGCCGATGCGGTCACCGAATCCGAAACTGGGGATGGTGCCCAGTGTCTGGCAGGGGCCTGGGATGTCGGTCATCAAGTGGGCTCGGCCTTGAGACTCAGGCGATGATCTTGTGGGCGATCTCGCCGTGCACATCGGTCAGTCGGAAATCGCGTCCCGAGTAGCGGTACGTCAGACGCTCGTGATCGATTCCAGCCAGGTGCAGGATGGTCGCATGCAGGTCGTGGACACTGGTGCGGTTCTCGACCGCGTGCATGCCCATTTCATCGGTCTGTCCGTAGATCATGCCGCCCTTGACACCGCCACCGGCAAGCCAGATCGAGAATCCGGTGGCATGGTGATTCCGGCCCCGGGCGCCCTGCGCTGTCGGCGTGCGGCCGAATTCGCCGCCCCAGATCACCAGGGTCTCCTCGAGCAGCCCACGGGACTTGAGGTCCTTGAGCAACGCGGCAATCGGCTGGTCGCTTTTTCCGGCGTCTCGCCTGTGGTCCATGATGTTGCCGTGGGCGTCCCAGGGTTGGCCACTGCCATAGAACAGTTGGACCATCCGGACTCCGCGTTCGACCAGCCGACGGGCGATCAGGCAACCGTCGGCGAACTGGCCGCTACCGTAGGCGGTGCGAGTGGTCTTGGTTTCTCGTCCAATGTCGAATGCCTCCTGGGCTTCGAATTGCATTCGGTACGCCATTTCCAGGGAGGCGATGCGGGCATCAAGCTGGTTGTCGCTGTCGCGATTCTTGAGATGCTCCCGGTTGAGCTTTTGCATCAGATTCAGCAGTCGCCGTTGCGAGTTGCGGCCGAGATTCTGGTTGCTGAGGTTGCCGATGACCTTCTTGGGATCGAGCTTCGAGTTGTTGATGTGGGTTCCCTGGTAGATACCGGGCAGGAAACTGTTGGACCACAAGGCGGGGCCGACGACCGGTTTGCCGGGACAGAGCACTACGAAACCGGGCAGGTTCTGGTTCTCGGTTCCCAGGCCATAGTTCAACCACGATCCCATTGCTGGTCGGATCGGCTGTTGCACTCCGCTGTTCATCATGAACAGCCCGGGTTCGTGGTTGGGGGTCGAGGTGTACATCGAGCGAATGACACAGATGTCGTCGATGCAGGTGGACACGTGGGGGTAAAGATCGCTGACCGGGATGCCGCTCTGGCCCTGGTTGGAGAACTTGAACGGGGTCGGCATCCACTTGCCGCCGGGACCCTTCTTGCCGGCCTGCTTGGCCAGTTCGGGCTTGGGGTCGAAGGTGTCGACGTGCGACGGTCCACCGTTCATGAACAGGAAGATGACCCGCTTGGCCTTGGGAGTGTGGTGCGGCGCCTTGGCCGCCAGGGGGTTGGCGGTGGCGACAGAGACGGCCGGAGCCACCGGAGCGGCGGCATGGACCGAGTTTTGATCGAGGACGCTGGCGAGTCCGAGCATGCCAAAACCGGCGCCGGACGTCGCCAGCATCTGTCGACGGCTGATCGGAAGCAGTGGGGCGTCGTGCATCATCGTGTCGCATCCTTATTCCGTCGGGGCCGGACAGGTCGGTTGGCCCCGGGAGGTGTCTTCTGTCAGTCAATATATGTGAATTCGTTGCTGCCGAGCAGAGCCAGTGCGTATTGAAGCCACGGGGAGAGTTTATCGTTTTTCTCGGACGAGGCGCCCACTTCCTTGAGGAACTCCTCGCCGATCGTCACTTCTGAAGCGGTTGGCTGGCGTGCGAATAGCAGTTGGTAGGTTCGCCGGATCCGCTCGGATCCGCCCGCGGGCACGTCTTTTTCCAGTCGCTTGACCAGTGCTCCGGCCTGTTTGTTCATGAATCCACTGTTGAGCACGAAGAGTTGTTGCAGTGGGACAGTGGTTGACGTGCGGCGATCGCTGGTGATGTTGGGGTCGGGGAAGTCGAAGAGACGGAGCAGCTCGTTGAGCTTGTGTCGCGAGACGAAACCATAGATCGTTCGTCGGCGGTTGTTGGTGTCATCAAGCTTCTTGGACGGACCACCCAGGGTGAGGTCGAGATTTCCGGAGACGGCCAGCATCGCGTCCCGCCACGGTTCGACTTCCAGTCGTCTTCGGTTCATTCGCCACAACAACCGGTTGTCACCGTCGATGGAGAAATTCTTTTCATCAAAGTCGGCCGAACGCGCGTAGGTGGCCGACAGCAGGATGGTGCGGTGCAGCCACTTCAGCGACCAGTTGTTCTCGACCAGGCCGACGGCGAGCCAGTCGAGCAACCACGGGTGCGTGGGACGTTCGCCAAGCGAGCCGAAGTTTGACGGGGTGCGGACCAGTCCGGATCCGAAGTGGCCGGCCCAGACACGGTTGACGATCACCCGGGCGGTCAGCGGATTGTCCGGGGCGGTCAGCGATCGGGCCAGTTCCAGCCGGCCACTGCCGGTGGGCTGGAACGCCGTGCGTTTGCCGGCTGTCAGGATGGCCGGGAACGAGCGTGGGGCAACAGCCCCGAGGTTGGTGGGGTCGCCGGCGCGATAGATCTGCAAGTCTTTGCCGCCGGTTTCCTTCAATGCGTGTGCCACGTGGATCTGGATACCGCCGGCGGTCTTCTTGAGCGAGTCCAATTGTTTGCGGCGTGCTGCCAGTTCTTTGGCGGGCTCGTCTGGCAACAACCCGGCCACGTCACCGGCGGGAATGGCCAACAGGCCGGAATCGGACAGGTGCTCCGAGAGCAGCACGGCGTCCGCGCGGTCCTGTTTCTCGGTTGCCTTGTTGCCGGCCACCTTGCCACCGGTTTTCTTGGCCTTTGCCAGGATGGCCTTGGGAATGGGAGTCATCTCCAGTCTCGCGCCGGAGAAGACGCTGTGATCACTGTTGATCGGGTTGTCCGACGGCGCGTCGGCGCCGGTCGTGACCAGTGTCAGGAATTTGGCTTCCGGTGGCACCGGGACGTTGAACGAGGCGTACTTGCCATCGCCCTTGAGTGGTTCGGGAAGTTCGCCGGCAAAGTAATACTGTTTGTCGTTCTCCTCGACCTTCTGTTTGCGGCCATTGACGTATCCGGCGATGATCGCGTCGTACACCTCGGGCTTGCTGTGCGGCCTGGAGAGCACCACGGCGGTGTGGACACTGGAAACACCCGAACCAAACATGTCGTCGTTGAGACCGGCACGGTCGACCCGGAACAGGAATGCCTGGTCGGCGGGAAGCAATCCCGCCTTACGGATTTCGTCGAGATCAAAAGTGATCAACGCGTTGGCATGCATGCCGATACCCTGTTCGGTTCGGCCGATGTTCGCCGGGCAGCGTTTGCCCCGGGTGCGGATACCACCGTCGGTGTTCCAGCCATCGTTGACGATCGTGCCGAAACTGTTGCTGGAGCTGCCGATATGGATGAAGTGGAAACGGACACCCGGCGAGATCTGGGCGACGTTGCCCCAGCCGGCGCTGATGCGATCGACTCCGAGACTGTCGGCGGTGGCGGCGGACTTGAACTTGTCCGAGGCAATCGCCGACTCCAGGGACGTGCCCGCCCGGTCATCAAAGAGATTTCCCAGTGGGATATGGCCGGGAGGAGCCTTGGCCCGGTCGGCGTTCTTGACGAATGCCACGTCGGCACCGAATTGTTCGGCCAGTGCTTGCCGCCGGGGCAATTGAGCCTTGACTGCTGCGGCGATTGTTTCGCCCGCCTTTCGGACGGCCTGGCGGTGGGCCTTGTCGGCGGAGAGATTCTTCTTGGGGTCGTGTGTCTTGAGCAACTCGAACCAACCGGCCAGGTGTGGTCGCTTGCTACCACGTTTGACGTTGTAGAGGTACTTTTCCCAGCGCTTGATCAACTCCTGGCTCAGCTTCAGTTCCTTGGCGACCTTTTCGACCAGTTTTTTGTCCTTGGCGTTGGTGATACGGCGATTGTGCAAAACCCATCCACCCACGACGTAATCCGGAATGCTGTCCACCAGTGACGGGCGGAGCAATCTCGCCTGCTGGTCCAGGTAACGGTCGATAGCGAGTTGCTTGTCCTTGACCGCCTGGTCGGCTTTTTGTTTTTTCGTAACGATCTCCTGGGAGACGACCGGAAGTTCTTGGTACTGGGAACTCGAAAAGATGCCGGCCAGACCGTAATAGTCCTCCATGCTGAACGGGTCGTACTTGTGGTCGTGGCACCGGGCGCAGGAAACCGTGATTCCCAGCAGTCCACGAGTCAGGGTGTCAACCCGGTCGTCCCATTCGTCGGCCAACGCCTTGGCCTTCTCGCCATTGTCCTGGTAGTAGACCGGCCCCATGGCGAAGAAACCGAGTGCGGCCAACCGGTCGTGTCGATCCATGGGATCGCCGACAAGGTCAGCGGCCACCTGGTTGCGGACGAATTCGTCGTAGGGCATGTCGGAGTTGAGCGATCGGACCACCCAGTCACGGTAGCGGTGTCCGTGTGGGTACCGCCGGGCCTTGAAGGTGTGTGCCTGGTCTTCGGCGTACCGTGCCACGTCGAGCCAGTGTCGAGCCCACCGTTCGCCGTAGTGCTCGGAGTCCAGCAAGCGATCGACAACACGGGCAAATGCTCCGGGTTGATCGTCGGCGACAAAGGCGGCGACGTCTTCGGGGATCGGCGGGAGGCCGGTCAGTCCGAAGGTGGCTCGACGGATCAGCGTCGAGCGGTCGGCGGGACCAACGGCACGCAGGCCGGCGGCCTCGAGTCGCGCCAGGACGAATCGATCGATGTCGTTCTTGACGTCTGACGGGTCAGCCAGTTTCGGGGGCGCGTGTTTCTTGGGGGGAACAAAGGACCAGAACTTCAAGGCCTTGGGATAGTCGATCTGTTTCTTCGGACGCGACTTGATCACTTCGTTCCTCGGGTCCGGGGCACCCTGCCGGATCCAGGTCTCGAAGTCCGCAATCACCGAGGCGGACAACTTGCCGCTGGGCGGCATCTCCAGCCCGTCGTATTTCAATGCCTGGAGCAGCAGGCTTTCGGCTGGCTTGCCGGGCAGCAACGCCGGGCCGGTTTCCCCGCCACGAGCGACCGCCTGTCGGTTGTCCAGTCTCAGGCCACCTCGAAGGATCTTCGATTTTGCCGAGTGGCAACTGTAGCACTGCTTGACCAGCACCGGCCGGATTTTCTTCTCGAAGAATTCCACCTGCGCCGCGGTCGGTTTCTTGTCGGCGGCAGAGAGCGTTGCGGCGAACAACAGGCAGAAAAAGGGGCCGGTAAAACTGAAGCGAGGCATGGCGGGTGGGGACCCGTGTGGGGAAGGGGCGAAGCTGAAGAAACCCGATTGTAGCACCCCGGAGAGGGAGTGAAAATCGGTGAGTTTGTGTTGTGGAGTCAGCGGATGCGTTTGAGTTGGGTGGGGATAAAACCGACCGATGTTTCCATCCAGGTGCCGCAACTGCAGCCACCGCCTCCCTCGGGAGAGAGCAGCATGCCGGAGGCGGGGATTGTGCTGAGCCAGCAATCCGGACGCAGACGCTTCCAGGTGCTGGACTTGCCGTCCTTTTGATTCCAGACGGTGACAGTGCTGGATCGGAAGAACAGGGCGCCGGAGGAACAGGCATACGTTCCACAACCTCCCCCGGGCATCTGGGGGCCGGCATCGGTGCCGTCGGCAAGAGAGAGCACGCGGGGGCGGAGAAACACCTTGTCCCCCACGATGGCCGGTCGTGACATGGCCTTGCCGTGATCACCCTTGCCACCTGGCCACCCGAAACTTCGGGTCCAGCCCGGTTCGCCGTTGGCCGCCTGGAAACTGTGCACGTTGTACTTTCCGTCTGCGGATCCGGCGATCACCAGCTTGTTGCCGGACTGGGCCATAGAGAAAACCACCTTGCCGGGAGGCAGTTCCAGGGGACGTTCCCACAGCATCGATCCGCTGTTGGCGTCCATGGCGACCAGGAACAATTTCTTCCACAACTCGGGCCGGCCGACCCGCCGTTCGGGCGCACCGATGACCGCCTCGTGACGATTTTCTACGAAGTAAATCCGGTCTCCGGAGATCGAGAGTGTCGTGTTGAGTACCACTCCGTTGCTGTAGTGCCAGGTCACCTCTCCCGTCTTGCGATCGATCGAGAACAGGCCGTCGCTGCAGACCTTGTGCGTGACCTCGCCACTGCGAGCATCGTACCACCCGGCACCCGCTCCGCCCCAGTAGTTGGTCCACGAGGTGGCGCGACGGACGGCGGTGCCGATGATCCGGTCCTCGGTGCGGGCGATGTAGCCCCAGTCCCAGGGGCCGGTACGGCCCTCGGGATGTGGCACCGGCCACTGCTTGACGACCCGTCCGGTTCGTGCATCGACTTGCCACAGGCGGTCGCGGATGGCGACGTAGACGAAGTCGCGATCAGCACACCAGTTGCCGCAGTCGCGTGGCATGTTGAATCGTTCCAGGTCGGGGATCTCCAGAGACCACAGGATCGAACCGTTGAAAGCGTCGACAGCGACAAGACGATGCAGGCCTTGCAGGAACAGTCGCCCGGCCGTCGAGAGGGGCGAGGGTTTGCGGCCATTTCGGTCGGGCTGGTAGCGAGGACCCGGCCGACCGACCCACTGGACCGACAGGTCACTGGACTTCGAGACGCCCGAGAGTTGCTCGCCGGCAAAGGCGGAGTTGTCGGCTCGGCCGTACAGGTGAGACCAGTCGCCGGATCCGGCCAGTGGCCCCCGGGTCCAGGTGGCCCAGCGACCCGACGGGTCTCCATTGTCCAGCTTGGCCGAAGCGGCCTGTTTGCCCAGCCATTCGAGGAGTTGCTCGCCGGTCAACGCCGGGGTGGATCCACCAGGTTGGCCCAGGCAGGCGACTCCACCGTCTGGTCGCAACTGGGTGGTGATTTCGGCCGCGGTGCAGGGCAGACGTCCGGTTGTGATCAATGATTCGGAGACGACCAGGTTGGCCCATTGTCCGGGGAGGTCGAGACGATCGAGTGAACTGACGTGACGCACGGTCAGCCGACGCCCGTAGCGGCCCGTTTTGATCAGGCGGGCCCGGACCGCATCAACTGTCTTCCGGTTCGCATCCACCGCGATCACTCTCAGTCGACTCGCCGCGACAAGAGATTCGGCGAGTTGCCCCTTGTCGAGTCCGACAACCAGGCACAGCCCGCGATCGACTCCCGAGCGTTTCAGGATGCCGTGGGCGACGGCATCTGTAGAGCGATCGGTCGTTTCCCAGGGGGACGGGGCGTAGTTGAAGAAGGAATCCAGTTCATGGTCGGCCGATCGCCGGGCGGCCTTGGCCTTCCCGTCGATCAGGGTGACCAGGTGAATCCGTCTGTGAGCGAGATTCGTGAGCTTCAGTTCGTGTGACGTGACCGGGCGGGAGCCAGCCACGATCCGGGTCTTGCTGCCAGTGCGGAGCTCGACACGGCTGACCACGGCTTTTCGGGTTGTCCATCTCGCAACCGCCTCGCCCGGTCGCGTGAATTCAAACCACGGCCCGGCCAGGGGTTTCCAAGCTTCGGTGGCCGGGGCCGCCGAGGGGAAGCGGTCAGCCAGGGCCTGGTGCTGTGCGGCCACTTCGATGGGAGTCAGGACCCGCCGGTACACGCGGACCTCGTGCAGGCGCCCGGTGAGTGGGAAATCCTCGTCCTTGTCGTGATACGCCCCGATTTCAAAGGACGCCTGGGGAGGATACTTGATCGGGCCGGACTGCTCGGTCGAACTGGCAACCGGCTTGCCGTTGACGAAGAGTGTCATCGTTGTCCCGTCGTAGGTTCCGGCGACGTGGTACCACTTGCGGGGTTGGAAATCTGTGGGGGCCTTGAGGTAGGTCAATCGGTCGGGGCCACCGGTTCCGGCAACAGCCAGGCTGAAGCGACGGTCGTTGAAGCCCAGGATCCAGCCACGCTCGTAGGCCCCGTTGTCCTGGATGGCTCCGACAATGCCGCCCCAGGCCTGTGCCTTGTCGACACGCACCCAGGCGGTGGCCGTCACGGCCTGCTTGGGCACTCCGGCCGTCTTGTGGTCGGCCGAAATCAGTGTCCGACCGCCACCGTCGAGTTCGAGGGCTTCGTGGACTCCGTCCTGCACGATGCGAAAGCGGCCTTTGAGTGTTGCAGTCGAACGCGAGGCGAGGTTGTTGACGCGGCGGCCATTGATGTGTGGTCGTTGGAAAACGAATCGTCCGACGAGCGCCGGGTCGCGGACGGCGGAGATTTTTGCCAATGGCGGCGGTGGAGGCAGTTGGCCGTCGGCTGTCTTGGCGGCTGGTTTTTCAGGACGGGCCGGACCGTTGACGGCGAAGGCGGCCACGACCCCGGTGTCGGTACTCACGAGCAGGGTGCCATCGGCCACGGCCAGGCCAAAGACACGCCCGTCGACCGGGGCCGACCACAATGGTTTGCCGTCTGCGGCCGAAAAGGCGCCGACGCGGTCCACTCCACCGGCCACCAGCACGTTCCCGGCAGCAATCAGGGCGAGGTTGAGATCGCAGGGGGCACTCCAGAGTGGCTTGCGAGTGGGAAGGTCCGACGCAACCAGTTCACTGTCAGTGAGCATGAACGAGCGACGACCCGTGACGACCAACGCGTTTCCTCGGCCGTACCCGGCAACCATTTCGAGTGTTTTTCCGGTGCCGGTGGAGGTGGCTGCCCCGGTGTTGGTGCTCTTGAACGCGCCCTTGCGGGTGTCCGCGGCGGGGCCATGAAATATCCGGGAATCCAGGGCGACGACGACCACCGATCCACCACCGCTCTTTTTTAGCGACCCCAGGTCCTTGCCGTCGGTGCGACGAAAGACCTGTGGAGCAACCCGTCCCTGGGGAAAGATCAGCAGCTTGGACGAGGCGGCCGGTGGGGCCTCGAGCGTGTGTCCGGCCAGTTCGTGCACGAAGCGACCCGGACCCTCGGGACGACCGGTCTTGGCATCGACCCCGCAGAGCCAGGCCTTGTTCCACGGCAGCAGGGCACACCCGAAGTAGGCGGTGCCTCCATCGACCATCACCCCGGTGCGGCAGGGAGCTTGTGGAATCAGGCGGCCATTGTTGAGCAGCAGTTCTCCGGCTTGCTTGTTGATACTGGCCGGGGTGAACTTCCAGTTCAGTTTCCCGGTGGCAGCATCCAGGCAATAGGCGTGCCCGTCGTCGGACCCAAAGTACACGCGGGAGTCGGCGATTGTCGGCGCCAGGCGAATCGGGCCGTCGGTCGTGAAACTCCAGGCCAGCCGACCGCTCTTCAGGTCGAGGCAGCGGACCGTGTCGTCGGTCGATGAACCGAAGTAGACACGTCCCTTGGCCGCCGTGACATGGAAGACCGGGTCGTAGTTTCTCATCGACGGCAGGTTGCGGTGACCGGCGTATGCATCCCATCGAGCCGGTCCCGACCACGCTGGCAGGGGCGGTTCGGGGCTGTGCCAATCCCAGGCGGGTGCCAGTTTCCGGGTGTTGAGCGTCTCGGTGGTGGCACCGCTGCGGCGGTTGTCGTGAAGATGAGTCGGCCAGTCAGCGGCAATGAGCCCGGACGTGGTGAACAGGATCCAGGTCAGAGCAACCCAATAGCGTGCCATCATTGTCGAGTCACTCCCGAAAATTGTAGGGTGCGGTTGCCCCTTCTCGAGGGTGATCAACCGATCAGTTCGCGAATTGGTGCAGCGTGACTGGGCAGGATCGGCATCGGCCGTTCTCCCTGGTCTCGGACCAGGTCGTGCGAGTTGATGCCGAGATTGTGATACAGCGTCGAGAGGATGTCGCGGTAGTGCACAGGCCTCGTCGCGGCGTACCCACCGTTTTTCTCGGTGGTGCCGATCATCTGGCCCATGTTCATTCCGCCACCCGAGAGCAGGGCGTAGTTGACCGGCGCCCAGTGGTCGCGGCCAGCATTCTTGTTGATCTTCGGTGTCCGCCCGAATTCGTCCCAGACACAGACAGTCACGTCCTTGTCGAGGCCACGATTGTGGATGTCCTCGATCAGCGCCGAGATGCCGGTGTCCCACAACGGCAGGTGATTCTTCATGTGGCCGAAGTTGTTGCCGTGGGTGTCCCAGAATCCGTAGGCGACAGTGACAACCCGCACTCCGGCCTCGACCAACCGCCGGGCGATCAACAACTGGTCGTTCCACATCGGGGCACCGTCGCCCAGGTGCTTGGAGGACCCCTTGCCGTACCGTTCGCGGACGGCCGAGTCCTCCTTTGTCACATCGAGCGCGTCAACGAGTTTGGAGGAGGTGAGCACGTCGAATGCGCGAGCGTAGTTTTCATCAACCTCGCTCACGTTCTTGGTGATCTTGTCGTCGACCGAACGTCGCAACTGGTCGAACTGGCGCAGCAGGGCCTGCCGACTGCCAAAACGCGTCTGGTCGATATACCGCAGTTTCATGCTGGCGAGATCTTCACCGTCGGCACGGATCTGGTTGAACCCGGGCCCGAGATAGCCGGCGTCGCCACTGTTGTAGGGGCGATGCTTCATGGTGGGGAACAGGTCGATGAAGGCGGGGGAGACCGGGTTGGTCTGTCCCTTGAGTCGAGAGACGACCGAACCGAAGTTGGGACGTCCCTCTCGCTTGGCCTGGTTCATCGGGTAGCCGGTCAGGTTCTGCCAACTGGTGTGCTCGTCACGTTGACCGACGACGCTACGGATCACGCTGCACTTGTCCATCACCTGCGCCATCTTGGGCAGCAGTTCGCAGATCTGTGTCCCGGGCACGTTGGTGGGGATCGGCGTGAACTCGCCACGGATCTCCTTGGGAGCCTGCATTTTCAGGTCGAACGTGTCCTGGTGCGATTGCCCACCGGACATGTAAACGACGATGACGGATTTCTGGATTTTGCCGGGCGCCGTGGCATCCTTGGCCATCAACTGAGGCAATGTGACGGGCAGTCCGGCGGCTCCGACCGAGAGGCTGCCGATTTTCAGGAACGACCGTCGTGAGACACCGTCGCAGTAATTGTGCTTGTCGCCGAGTAGGGTCAGCATCGAGATACTCCGTGAGCGGATCGTCGCGGACGACACTCCCGGGTCCATCCCAACTGGTGCCATGGGCGACGAAACAGATCAGCCACTCTCAGTGTAATCGGTTTCCCAGTCGGTTCTCAACAGATGAATGCCCGGTTGGTTCATCCGGCCAGCATGGCTCCGGGATTCTCGATAGCACGGACCAGTTCGGCCAGGAACGTCGCGGCCGGGGCGCCATCGAGAACACGATGGTCAAAGGTCAGTGACAGGGCGATTTCCTGCCCCGGAACGATTTCCTCACCCTGGACGACGGGCACATCACGGATGCGTCCCACGCCAAGTATGGCAGCCTGGGGCAGGTTGAGGATCGGGGTGAAGGCATCGATGCCCTGGGCACCGAGGTTGGTGAGAGTGAACACGCCGCCGGCCATCTCCGCGGCGGTCAACTGTCTCAAGCGGGCACGGTCGGCGAGGTCGGCGACTGTCTGCTTGAGCGACTTCAAGGTCGCGGCTGCGGGGTCGCGAACCACCGGAACGACCAGGCCCGCGTCGGTGTCGATTGCCAGGCTGATATCGATTGCCGCGGTGTCAGCGGGAACTGCGATTCCTGATTCGGTCCATGTCGAGCGGATCTGGGGGTGCCCTCGCAGTACGATCGCGGTCAGTTTCAACAGGATCTCGTTGTATCCCGGGGCCGGGTCGTTTCCGGCGGTGGCCTGGAACTGCTTGCGGAGACTGGCCAGGGCCTGGGCGTCGGCGGTTGTGGTCAGGGTGACCGGCGCGGTCTCCCGGGACGCGGTCAGCATCCGGTGGGCGATGGTGCCACGGACGTTGCCGGGGGGCGAGGGAGTCGAGGCGGCAGAGCCGGACCCGGCGGCGGCCCGCACATCGCTCTCACGGATGCGGTTTCCTCGCCCGGTGCCGGCCAGGGTCGTCCAGTCGATCCCCAGTTCCGACGCGATTCTTCGGGCACGTGGGCTGGATGCGGGGCGGCGGGCCGATGGCGTCGCCACCGAGGCGACAGGGGCCGGTTCGGCCGCTGGTGCTGGCGGTCCGCCGTCGGTGGCCGCGGTCGTGTCGGGGGCGACGGCGGGAAATTCCGCCGGTGGTGTCTCGTCCTCGGCACAGAGCCATCCGATGACCTGGCCAACCAGCACGGTGTCACCTTCGGCCGGCGCATCGGTGGGAATTCGCAGCACCCCGGCATCGATTGATTCGATCTCCTGGATGGCCTTTTCGCCCTCGAGATTGAACAGCACGTCGCCGGGCTCGATCATCTCGCCGTCGGCTCGGAGCCATTCGACGAAGACGCCCTCTTCCATGCTCCAGCCGAGCCGGGGGATCTGAATGGGATGTGCCATGATCGGGTTACTCCGTCATCAGGTCGCGAACCGCGGCGGCGACCGTTTCGGGATGGGGCACAACGGCTGTTTCCAGCGAGGGGCTGTAAGGTGTGGGTGTGAATGTCCCATGAATCCGCTTGATCGGTGCGTCGAGATCGTCGAAACCGCTGTCGGCCTGCACCGCGGCGATCTGGGCTCCGATGCTCGCCGGTGCAAACGTCTCGTCGACGATCAGCAGGCGACCGGTCTTGGCCACGCTGGTGGCAATCGTTTCGGTGTCCAGCGGCAGCACTGTTCGCGGGTCGATCAATTCGACCGAAATTCCCTCGGCCGCCAGTTCGTCGATGACTGCCAGGGTGTGGTGCACCATTCTCGCGATCGCGACCACCGTCACGTCGGATCCCTCGCGAACGACTCGTGCCTGGCCAAACTCGATCTCGTAGTCCTGCTCGGGCACTGCGGTTTTTGCCGTGAGGATCTCGCGGTGTTCCAGGAACATGACCGGGTCGTTGCAGGTCAGGGCCCTGCGGAACAGTCCCTTGGCGTCGTAGGCATTGGAGGGGACTACGACGCGGAATCCGGGGAAGTGGGCGTAGAGCGGGTAGTAATTCCCCGAGTGGTGAGTGGCGGCGGAGTGGCCGATGCCGATGCAGCCTCTGAGCAGGATCGGCATCTTCAGTCGTCCACTGCTCATGTACTGCATCTTCGCGATCTGGTTCACCAGTTCGCCGACGGCGTCCATGATGAAATCGCCAAACATGAAATCGATCACCGGTCGGCTGCCGGTCATTGCTGCTCCACACCCCAGGCCCACGAAGCCGCGCTCACAGATCGGTGTGTCGACCAGGCGGGTGGCCCCGTGTATGTCGAACAGTCCTGCGGTGGTGTTGAAGTTGCCGCCCCGGGCCCCGATGCCTTCTCCCATCACGAAGATGCCCGGATTGCGGTCCATCTCGACGGCCAGGGCCTCGTGGGTGGCTTCGATGAAGGTCAATTCGCGATCACCGGGTTCCGGTTCCGGGCCGGCAGCCGGGGCATCGTCGGGATTGGCGTAGATGTGCAACGTGGCGGTCTCGGGGTCCGGCCAGGGACTGTCCTCGGCAAATTCCCGGGACTCGGCGATCAGTTGCTTGACCTCGTCGTCGATCGTGTCGAACTCGGCCGCTTCGACCAGTTGGTCGTCGATGGCACGTTGTCGCAACTGAGCGATCGGGCAACGCTGCTTCCATTCCTCGACGTCTTGCTTGGTGCGGTAGGTGAAGTCACCCATGCCCTCGGCATGAGCCCGGGTGCGGTAGGTCTTGCATTCGATCAGGGTGGGGCCCCCGCCGGAGCGGGCCCGGGCGATTGCCTCGCCGGCCTGTTCGTGGATCGACAGCACGTCGTTGCCATCAAGTTCCAGCCCCGGCATGCCATAGTTTTTGGCACGGCGGCCCACGTCGGGGATCGCGCTGGACTCATGGAACGGCACCTCGGTGGCAAACTGGTTGTTCTCGCAGACGAAGATCACCGGCAGGTTCCAGATCTTGGCCATGTTCAGGCCTTCGTGGAACGCGCCGTTGTTGACGGCTCCGTCCCCGAAGAAACAGACCGAGACACGGTCGCGTTCGAAGAGCTTGGAGGTGTACCCGCCCCCGGTGGCCTGCAGGATGCAACTGGCGACGATTCCGCTGGTTCCCATCAATCCGATCTCGGGACTGAACAGGTGCATGCTGCCACCGCGTCCGCCCGAGCATCCCGTGTCCCGGCCGAAGAGTTCGGCGATCAATTGCCGGGGCTCCAGCCCCTTGGCCAGGGCGTGACCGTGACCACGGTGGGTGCTGAAGACGACGTCGTCCCGGTCCAGATGGGCACAGATTCCACTGGCGATGGCTTCCTCGCCGACGTAGGTGTGGCAGGCTCCGTGGACCAGTCCTCTCTGGTGGCAGCGAGCCAGTTCCTCCTCGCACTGACGGATCGTCTGCATCGTGCGGTAGAGGTCCAGCAGGGTGTCCTTGTCGGGCAGCGTGGTGATTTCGCTGGTCATCGGTCCAGTCCGTCGTTGATCCGAAACGGGAGCAAGTTCCTAGAGGGTAAAGACTGAGGCTGCCTGGGGCGAACGAGTCGTGCAGTCTCCCCCGGTTTCGAGGCTGGTTACTTGAACAGCCCCAGCAGCAGTGGGAGTTGTTTCTGGTAAAAGACCAGGCCGGCGAAACCGAGATAGAAGATGCCGCAGAAAGAAATGCCGATGCGGGCGAGCCATCCCGGACGGAGGGCAGGAGGCAGGTACACCAGGTTGTTGCGGAGCACGAAGAACGCGGTGAATCCCAGGCCGATGTTGTTGAGGTTGGCCACGACCAGCACCATCAACTTGGGTTGCCCGAAGGTCTGGAACAGGAATGCCCCCAGAAAAGTCCAGCCGACGTACAGGAACAGGATCGAGTAGTAGATCTTGCGGACCTCGTGAGGTTGCATGGTCTCGCGAACCCGACGGATTCCCGACCAGATCACGTCAGTCCAGCGTCGGCTGAAGTGCTCGATGATCGACATCTGGCTGGGCAGCAGCACGAGCAAACCGACCAGCAGCGCGCCGATCCAGAGCAGTTGTTGCCAACGGGCCGAGAGGGACGGGTCGTGGCGCATGCCATCAGCGGTGATGATTGCCTGGGCGTAGTCGGGGCGGTCGGGATCGCCAAACATGGGGGAATGTTCGGCGAACTCGATTGAAAGCAGGGCTGGCAGGGCCATGCCCATCACGCAGCCTGGTCCCCAGATCAGGACCTGGTCGGTGATGATGTATTTCCACCACCCCTTCCAGCGTTCCATGTTCTCTGGCGTCAGCGCAAAGACCTTGCCGACGTGTGAGAGGGTGATGTCTCGTCCACCGATGGCGCTGGGGATGGCGCCGACCTGGCTGCCGACTCCCCAGCCCTTGTCACGGACGTAGTTGGAGTAGGTCGAATTGCCCAGGCCACCGCCACCGGCGTAACCGGCAAAGGCACCCAGCAGCGCGATCTGGCCCAGGAAGATCAGCGGCCATCCCCCGTCAGGGCCCTCGTCGAAGAACAGGTTTCCAATCGACTCGCCGTCCCAGTGGCCGTCCTTGTCGAGATCCTCGAACGACTCGATGTTTCCCTCGGCGTCGAGCTGGTACGGTTCGACCACGTCGGCATGACCATCCCCGTCGAAATCGGTTTCACCCTGGTCGAGCTTTCCGTTGCCGTTGGAATCCTCGGCCGCGACGACCGGAACGTTGCCGATCTTGAAGAACCCCCCGAAGACATTGGCCCATTTTTCCGCACTGACACACGCCAGGCCAATCACGACACAAAAGCCCAGGACAACGACAATCTTGGTGGTCATGACCCACTGCATCGTGTTGTAGATCTTGCCACCGACGAGAATCGGCAGGGTCACGCCCCCCAGCAACAGGTACCCGAGCGTGTTGACCAGCACGCGGTCCTCGGGGCCCGGTGGTCGGTCGAGATAAAGAGCGGCGATCACCGTGGCAGCAGTTGTCGAAAGAGCCGGGATGAAGGCGCCGACGCTGAGCAGGATCAGTACGCCGATCCAGAAGGTCGGGCCTGGTCGGGCGCGCATGAATCCCGTGAAGACCGGTTCGCCGCAGTACAGCGCATACCGTCCGCACTCGATGTTGTAAAAAATCTGTCCGATGATGGCGACGGCGGCGATCCACATCAGTCCGCCGCCGTACTTGGCAGTGATTTCGGCACCCAGCAACCACTCGCCCCCGGCGAGTTGGACCCCACACATCACGATTCCCGGCCCGATGAACCCGGCGAGATTCTTCAGTCCCAGCCGCTTCGGTTCAGGCAGGTCGGCATCACCCCACGACGGCAGGCAGGTGTCGGGACGAAAGCGCTCCTCGCCTTCGGTTACGCTCACACCGGGGTCCGGGGCAGCCGGTTTCGACTCGCTCATGCTCTGCCAATTGCCAACGGCCTGGTGGCCCGGCTGGCGTGGCGCGATGACGCGGAGGCCCCCGGGTGGTTAAGATTCATGGAGGCTATCCTACCCCGTTGGGCGTCACAAGCGGCCGAAGAAATTGGCAGGAAGAGGCTCTCGGAAAATGAAATGGTCTACGGCCTTTGTCGCGGTGCTGTTGCCGATGGTTTGCTGTGAAGGCGAGTCATTCGCGGTGGCTCCACCAGATTTCAACGCCCTGCGAAGGGAGTACTCCCGGTCGGTCCTGGCCCTGGTGCGTCGTCGGTGCGTGACCTGCCATTCGGCAAAGGAGAAGAAGGGCGAACTGGACCTGGAACGGTTTGCCTCGCTGGCTTCAGTCCGCCGCGATCCCAAGGTCTGGATCAAGGTGATCGAGCAACTGGATAACGGCGAGATGCCGCCCAAGGGCTCGCCACAGTTGACTCGCGTGGAGAAGACCCTGTTGCGTGGCTGGTCACGAAGGTACCTGGACGCCGAGGCGCTGGCCCGGGCTGGCGATCCGGGACGTGTTGTGCTGCGGCGATTGAGCAATGTGGAGTACACCCGCACGGTACGGGACGTGACCGGGCTGAAGGAACTGGACCCGGTTCGCGAGTTTCCCGTGGACGGAGCGGCCGGCGAGGGGTTCACCAATACCGGTGAATCGCTGGTGATGTCGCCGGCCCTGTTGAACAAGTACCTGGATGCGGCCAAGGGCATTGCTGCTCATGCCGTGTTGCTGTCCGATGGGTTCCGGTTCGATCCGGGCACCACTCGTCGTGACTGGAGCGATGCGTTGATGGCCCGGATCAAGGCCCGCTACGCCCGTCATGTCGGGCCCGATGGCCGGGTCGATCTCTCACGATACTTCGAGGCGACATTGAAGCACCGGCGGGAACTGGCGGCCGATCCCAGGGCGATCGTCCGAGTGGCCGACCGAGAGACATTGAGTTCTCCTTACCTGGAGAAAATCTGGAAGGCCGTGAACGCTCCGGGTGATTCACCGATGCTGGCTGGATTGGCCGCGGAGTGGCGGGAGGCGAAACCCGGTGACGGTGTGCGGTTGTCGGAGGGAGTCAGGCGTTGGGAGCCGCAACTGTGGACCTTCGGCACCGTTGGCCATTTCAAACCATGGCAGACCCGGAAGGTGTCCCATGTCGAAAGCCAGCCGTTGCGTCTGAAACTGCCGGCGGCGGGAAAAGACGGCAAGATCGTGGTGTCGCTGTCTGCCGGAACTGCCGGAGATGGGGCCGAGGGGGACCTGGTCCACTGGCAACAGCCTCGACTGGTCAGTACCAGCCGCCCGTCGATTTTTCTCCGGGATGTTCGTGCTGTGGCTTTCGGCCTGGATCGGTTGCGTCGAGAAGAGTTGCCGGCAGCCGGGCGTTACCTGGCCGCGGTCACCGAGGCGGAACGGGCCCGCGGGAAACTCGACGTGCCCGCGTTGGCCCGGGCCCACAAGCTGGACCGTCACCTGCTGTTGGCCTGGTTGCAGATGACCGGGATCGATGACGGCCAGACGGTACGGATCGACAAGTATCTCCCTGGGGGATTTGTAGATCGCAACGGGTACGATTTTATCGACGGTTATGGAATACCGGAAACACCGTCGTTGATCACCAATTCATCGGACCAGCGGGTCAACGTGCCCGGCACGATGGCTCCGCACAGTGTCGCCATGCATCCCTCGCCGACACTGTTCGTGGCCACCGGTTGGCGCAGCCCGATGGCCGGTCCGGTCAAGATCGAGGGATTCGTCCAGGACGTGCATCCGACGTGTGGGAATGGAGTTTCCTGGAGACTGGAACTGGCCCGTGGCCGGTCGCGGCGGGTTTTGCACAGCGGCGAGATCGACAGGGGGAAGCGACAGGCGATCCCGGTGGTGCCATCACAGCTGATCCGGGTCGGGGACCTCCTGTCATTGAAAGTGGGGCCCAGGGGACGGGAACACGCCTGTGATCTGACCCGGTTCAACCTGGTGATCACCGAGTTGACCGGAAAGAAGAGGGCCTGGGACCTGGAGCGGGAAGTTGCCGACACGATCAACGACGGCAATCCACACGCGGACGGGTTTGGCAATACGGATGTCTGGCATTTCTATCAGGAGCCGGTGGCCGCAGCATCTCAAGCCAACCTGATCCCCGCGGGGTCGTTGCTGGCCAAGTGGCTGGAGTCGACCAGTCCGGCGGAACGGCAGGCGTTGGCCAGGAAGATTGATGGACTGGTGAACGGCGCACGTCCACGGCAGAAGGATTCGCCCGACGCGGCACTCTTCGACGCCCTGGTTCGCCCGGATGGGACACTGTTGGGCCTGGTGGATCCCCGGGCGTTGGGACAGGACGCTGCCGGGAAGCCATTGTCCGGAGACACGGGGCCGGATCCGGAGATGTTTGGCAGAAAACTGCGGGGAGCCGAAGTGGGCCCGGCCGACCTGGTCGTGGCGGCTCCCAGCGTGGTGACGCTGTCGTTGCCGGCTTCGGTGGCAGCGGGACGCGAGTTGATCGTCAACGGCCGATTGCACAAGTCGGCGAAGGGACGAGGCAGCGTGCAATTGTCGCTGGGTACAACGCCGTCGGCGGTGAATCGCATGGTGGTGGGGGCACCGATCGTGGTGACCGCCAATTCCCCCGGTGCCAAACGGGTGGCCCGTGGAATCTCGGATTTCCAGGACCTGTTCCCCGCCGCGATGTGCTACTACCGGTTGGTACCCGTCGACGAGGTGATCACGTTGGTGCTGTTCCATCGTGAAGACGAACCCCTGATGCGGTTGATGATGACCGCCGCTCAACGCAAGGCGCTGGAACGAGACTGGAAGCAATTGCGGTTTGTCAGCCAGGACGCTCGGAAGATCCACAACACGTTTGACCTGTTCCAGGGGTTCGCCTCCCAGGTGGGACAGGTCGAACAGTTCGAGCCACTGCGCGAGCCGATTCGGAAACGGGCCGCCGCGTTCGAGAAGCACCTGAAGGCGACCGAGCCGGTGCAGGTGGAGAAATTGCTCGACTTTGCCGAGACCGCCTGGCGTCGCCCGCTGGTTGCCGAAGAGCGTTCCACGCTCAAGGCCCTGTACGGACAACTCCGGCTCCAGGGGCTGTCGCATGATGCGGCCTGGAGACTGTTGTTGGCCCGTGTGCTGGTGTCGGCCAATTTTCTCTACAAGGTCGAGCAACCCGGTAAGGGGGAGGAGGCCGGTGCGGTGAGCGACTGGGAACTGGCCAGCCGGCTGAGTTATTTCCTGTGGTCCAGCTCGCCGGATGCCTCCCTGAAACAAGCGGCTCGGTCAGGACAGTTGCAGGACCCGCAGGTCGTCACGACCCAGGCGATGCGCATGTTGGCCGACCCGAAAATTCGTGGGTTGGCCACGGAGTTTGCGGCGCAGTGGGTGGGGATCCGGGGCTTCGATTCACATGACGAGAAAAATGAGAAGTTGTTTCCCGAGTTTGCCGGGCTCCGCGGTGCGATGTACGAGGAATCGGTGCGATTTTTCGAGCACATTTTTCGTTCCGACGGACGTGTGCTGGACCTGGTCGATGCGGACTACACCTTCGTCAATGCCGAACTGGCGAGGTTTTACGGTTTGGCCGTGCGGGAGGAGAAAACTGGTGATAAGCCGTCAACGGGTTGGTGGCGAACCGATGGCCTGAAGAAACAGGGACGGGGAGGGATCCTGGGGATGGCCAGTCTGCTGTCGAAGCAGTCGGGAGCATCCCGGACCAGCCCGATCCTGCGAGGCAACTGGGTCGTTGAAACCATGCTGGGTGAGAAGTTGCCCAAGCCACCGGCCAAGGTGCCCGATTTGCCAGACAGCGAGACCGACACCAACGGGCTGACGATACGACAGTTGGTCGAGAAACACCGAGAGACGGCCTCGTGCGCTGTGTGCCACGATCGGATCGACCCGTTTGGATTCGCACTGGAATCGTTTGATGCGATCGGTCGATCTCGACAGAAGGACCTGGCCGGTCGACCAATCGACACGAAGGTGATCCTGAAGGATGGGACTCGCTTCACCGGGATCGCCGGATTGAGGAGTTACCTGTTGAACCAGCGGCGGAACCAGTTTGTCAGGCAGTTTTGTCGAAAACTGCTGGGATTTGCCCTCGGGCGTTCGGTCGAACTGTCCGATGAACCGTTGCTGGACCGCATCCAGAAAGATCTCCAGAAAAACGACTACCGCCTGTCGGTGGTTGTGAAGGATATCGTGACCAGTCGCCAGTTCCGGTACCATCGGGGGCTGCTGGCCACCCAATCAGATGAATGAGTTTTCCGAAAGGCTCGATCGATGATCACTGATGTGACCCGTGACCGTTTCACCCGTCGCGCGATGTTGCGTGGGCTGGGTGTCAGCATGGCCCTGCCGTGGATGGAATCGATGAACGTCTGGGCCGACCAACCGGCAGCCCGGCGAGCCGGTGCCGATGCTCCGATCCGGTTCGCTTGCCTGTTTTCGGGAAACGGGTTCCACAAGACCGAGTGGTCGGCCCAGGGAGCCGGTTCCCAGATGAAACTGGGCAAGGTGCTCGAGTCGCTGCGACCACATCGCGAGAAGATGCTGTTCATACAGGGGCTGTACAACGCCGAGGCTCTCAAGGGCAACATCCACAGTTCCCAGACGGGAAACCTGCTCTCGGGTGCCCCGTTGGCTGCCGGTGGCACGATTCGCTCGGGAACCAGCATCGATCAGCTGATCGCGCGGAAGTACGGCAACCAGACCAAGGTGCCCAGCCTGGTGCTGGGCTGTGAGAAGTCGATCGCCAGCGTTCACAAGAATTACTCGATGCTCTACAGCTCGAACATCTCGTGGACCTCGCCAACGACTCCCACGCCCCTGGAACTTTACCCGGCCCTGGCGTTTGACCGGATGTTCAAGGACACCGTCCAGAAGACTGATCGCAGTGTCCTGGATGCGGTGCTGACGGAGGCCCGCTCCTTGAGAGGGAAAATCAGTTTCAGCGATCGTCGCAAGTTGGACGAGTACCTCGATTCGGTCCGGGATGTCGAACAGCGGATCGATCGAGCGGGAAAGGACGGCAAGTTCCAGGGCTGGCGACCGACCCTGAGTGAGCCGAATATTCCCCGTCCCAAGGATGGGTTGCCCCAGGACGTTGATGAACACATGCGTCTGATGAGCGACATCGTGGTGCTCGGTTTCCAGACCGACACCACGCGGGTTGCCACGCTGAAACTCAACAACGATCACTCGTCGATGCGGTTTCCGCACCTGGGTGTCGATTACATGATCCACCACCTGCTGTCCCACAACGACACGGCAGACTGGTTGAAGGTCAACCAGTTCTTCATTGAACAACTGGCCTACATCGCCACGAAACTGGACAAGATCCAGGAGGGTGAGCGGACCGCCCTGGACAATTCGATGTTGCTGTATTGTTCGAGCATGCTGACTGGCCATCATGACGCGACCCAGTTGCCGGTTGTCGTGGTTGGCCGTGGCGGCGGGAAAATCCAGACCGGGCGAGTGCTCGATTACCGGGGGAAACCCAACCGGAAGATGTGCAGCCTGTACCTGTCACTGCTCGAGAAGGTGGGCATCCATCGGAAGACGTTTGGCGATTCGACCGAACGCCTGGGCGAGGTGTGAGCATGCGGAGGGGGTGGGTTGCCTGCAGGTCGACCGGAATGTCTGGCGGTCGATTCGATGCGTGCTCTGCGGTTGGCGCTGCCATCTTGGTGTGCCTGCTGGCGGTTCCGGTGGGAGTGGCGACGGAACCCGCGGCCCTGGATCGTGAATTGTCCGCCATTTCTCGACAGCTGAAACCGCACAAACCGGTGCCGGACGTGACGGTGAAGCGACTGGCCGAATTGAGCCGGACAGCCACGGCCGAATGTCGTGGTCACTTGTTGCGGTGGGTGCTTGATCAAACCGCAGACACGAGCGAGGTCTGGCAACGTGTCTCGTTCGAGGGGGCGAGCTTGCCGGGGGCCAGGCTGGCCGGGCCCTCGTTGGCGGAACGACTCGGGTCGGTTTCGTTTTCCGAGGCGTACACGTCGAGGGATTACCAGGCCGGTCGCAAGGTGTTCACAGCGTGGTTGCCTGGAGTTCGCCTGAGAGGTGCTTACCTGGAACGCGTGGATCTGCACGGAGCGAACCTGCAACGGGCCGACCTGCGGCAGGTGTCGTTGCGAGATGCCAACCTGGCTGGCGCGGTGCTCAATGGAGCCGATCTCAGGGGGGCCGACCTCAGGGGAGCCGATTTGCGAGGTGCCCGGTTGTTCGGAGCAAAACTGGACGGCAGCCGTCGAGGTGGGGCGAGGTGGCCGGGCGAGGTGCTGGCCGTGGCGAGGCAAGACAGTGCGGCGGTGGTCCCGGTTGCCGGCACACCAAATCCCGATGCCCGGGGACTGGCATTCTTCGAGAACCGGATCCGGCCATTGCTGGTGGCCCGGTGCGTCAAATGCCACGGTCCGAAGAAGGCCGAGGGAGGGTTGAGGCTCGATTCCCACACGGGATTGCTGCGGGGTGGTGAGAGCGGTCGCGTGGTGGTTCCGGGAAATCCGAAAGACAGCCCATTGTTGGCAGCGGTTCGTCGAGACGGCGAGTTGAAAATGCCGCCGGAACGCTCCCTGAGCCGACTGGAGATTGCCGACCTGTCGCGATGGATTCGCCAGGGGGCGGTGTGGCCGGACGGGATGCTGCTCGCCGAACCCGGCCCCGCCTTGCGGGGAGGACCGATCACCGAGCGTGAACGGAAATTCTGGTCCTTCCAGCCCGTCGTTGATCCGGAGATTCCGAAAGCTGGCGGTCCGGATGTACGAAACGACATCGATCGTTTTGTGCGACGTCGCCTGAAGTTGGCCGGTCTCCAGGCGGTACCGGAGGCGGACCGGCGAACCCTGCTGAGGCGAGCGACATTCGACCTGACGGGGTTGCCGCCGACACCCGCGGAGACCAGGGCGTTCCTGGAGGATGACAAGCCCGGTTCGTTCCGGCGAGTTGTTGACCGATTGCTCGAATCACCGGGGTATGGCGTCCGCTGGGGACGTCACTGGCTCGACGTGGTCCGTTATGCCGACACCGCCGGCGAAACCGCCGACTTTCCCACCCCGCTCTCATACAAGTACCGCAACTGGGTGATCGAGTCGCTGAACCGGGACCTGCCCTACGACCAGTTTCTCGTGCACCAGTTGGCCGGTGACATTCTCGCCGAAATGGACAAGTCTCTCGGCGATGACGACTACCGACGTCTTCGGGTCGCGACCGGTTTCATCGCCATCTCGCGTCGCTTCGGGTTCGATTCGGAGAAGTACCACGACCTGACGATCCAGGACACCATCGACACACTCGGCCAGGTCGTGCTGGGACTCTCCCTGGGCTGTGCACGTTGCCACGATCACAAGTACGACCCGATCAATGCCCAGGACTACTACTCGTGGTATGGCATTTTCGAGAGCACCCGCTATTCGTTTCCCGGCTCCGAGCAGAAGAAGAAACCCTATGATCTGTTTCCGGTCGTACGTGCCGAGCGGGTTGAGCCAACCAGGGCCGCCCACCGGTTGAAGATGCAGGGACTGGACAAGGAAATTCGAACGTTGGCATTGCGGCTGACGTTGATGAAGGGCGGTCCGCGAGAGCGGTCGCCGCTCCGGGATGGCGAGAAATACAAGGTGCGGGTCAGCCCGTGGCACGGGTTCCTGGCTGAACGGTTGCTGAACCAAAAAGAGCGAGACCGCGACAAGCACAAGGGATTCCATGTTTGGCATCGCAACAACTTGCCGGTCGTGGGAGTCAATGTTTCCCAGGTCCTGCTGAAGGTCCCCGGTGACGTTCCCCCCGGCAGCCTGGTTGTTCATCCCGCTGCAAAGGATGGCGTGGGGATTGCCTGGCGGAGTCCGATCACCGGGCGGGTCCGGGTCGCCGGACGGATCGTCGATCAGCACCGCCAATGTGGTGACAGCGTGCGGTGGCATATCGACCGGCTGGACTCAGCGGGGTTCACGCCATTGGCCGCGGCCGGGAACACAAGAGCCGGAACCAGTCCAATCGCCGCGAAGGCGTTGGAGTCGGTGGAAATCAAACAGGGCGATTATCTCCAACTGGTCCTGGCCCCGCAGGCCAGTTACGGGTGCGACCTGACGCGCGTTGAACTGTCGATCCAGGAGATTGCCGAAAAGCAGGATCGGGACGGCCTTCCTCCACGGAAATGGCAGTTGGTTCCGGATGTCGTTGATCGTTTTCTTCTCGGGAATCCCCATCCCGGTCGCGAGGACCGCGGCGAGGTCTGGACATTTTTCCAGTCGCCGGTTGATCGAGGGGCGGGTTGGGCCAGCGGCAAGGATCTGACACCGCTGGTCCTGGAATTGGGAGGCGGCAAGCAGGAACTGGCCAGGTTGTCGGAACGACTGGCCTCGCTCCGCCGGCAACGTGACGCGCTGGTGTTGATTGAACCGGTCGGGATGCATTACGGGGCGATCGACAAGGAGAAGCCCGCCGACGGACGGATCCGTATTCGCGGCGACAAGGCAAAGTTGGGAGCGGTGGTGGCGAGACGGAATCTCGAGATTCTCGGCGGTGAACCACTCGCAGAGGCTGGAGGCAGCGGTCGACTGGAATTGGCCCGTTGGCTGACTCGTGAAGACAATCCACTGATGCCGCGGGTGATGGCCAATCGGATCTGGGCAGGCCATTTCGGTCGTGGGCTGGTGGCAACCGAGAACGATTTTGGCGTTCGTGGTGAACGTCCATCACACCCACAGTTGCTCGACTGGCTGGCCTCGCGTTTCCGCGAGACGGGGTTTTCCATCAAGACGTTGCACCGGCTGATCATGGACTCCGCGGCGTACCGGCGGTCGAGCCAGTTCGACCTGCGTTCCAGCCAAAGCGATCCGGAATCCCGGTTGCTGTGGCGTTTTAACCGTCGGAGATTGTCGGCTGAAGAGATCCGCGATTCGATGTTGTTTCTCAGCGGAGAACTCGACCAGAGTTTCGGAGGGCCTCATCCGTTTCCGGACCAGGGCAGTTGGACATTTTCGCAGCATGCCCCGTTTTACGGCCTCTATCCGACGAAACGCCGCAGCGTGTTCCTGATGCAGCAGCGGTTGAAACGTCATCCATTCCTGGCGCTCTTCGACGGTGCCGATCCGAACGTCAGTACTGCTCACCGTGAATTGACGACGGTGCCGACCCAGTCGTTGTTCTTGATGAACAGCGAATTTGTCCACGAGCAATCTGCCGTTCTGGCCGATCGGGTGTTGTCGGGATCGAAGACTCGGTCCGGGCGGTTGCAACGAGCCTGGCGACTGACATTGGGCCGGGAGGCAACCGCCAGCGAAACGACCGAGGCGAAGAAGTTCCTGGTGGATTACTCCCGGGCATTGCAGGTGCCAGGGGGACGGCCGGCGAGCCGGATTGCCTGGTCGGCGTTGATGCGGACGTTGTTGACCAGAAACGAATTCCTGTTTGTAGACTGATGTGATGAGTGGTCTGATGTCACGAATTGTCGAGTTCAACGGCCAATCCAACCGACGGCAGGCGCTGGCCAGTTGTGCCGGTGGGATTGGTTCGCTGGCGCTGGCCGGTGGGCTCACGGAAGGGGACGCGGCGGTGGGTGGCCGCGGTGTTGTCGATCCCCTGGCTCCGCGCGATCCGCATCATGCTCCCAGGGCCAGCCGTGTCATTTTCCTGTACATGACCGGTGGCGTCTCACACGTCGACAGCTTCGATCCCAAGCCCCAGCTTTTTTCTCGTCATGGACAGTCGATCACCGTCGACAACTGGCAGGGCAAACTGGGGGAATTCAAACGGCATCTCAAGAGACCGGACTGGAAATTTCGGCCGGGCGGGACTTGTGGCACCCAGGTCAGTGACCTGTTTCCCCGGATGCGATCGATTGTTGATGACCTGTGTGTCATCCGTTCGATGTCCTCGGACCACACGAATCACTACGAGAGCACGCTGGGGATGCACTGCGGATCCTGGACATTTGCCCGTCCTTCGATTGGCGCGTGGTGCAGCTACGGACTGGGTACGTTCAACAGGAATCTTCCGTCGTTCATGGTCCTGGCTCCCACGACACCCTACGCCGGTGCCCAGACGTGGGGCAGCGACTTTTTGCCGGGGTGCCACCAGGGGACATGGATTGTTCCGGGCGACAACCCGATTCCGAACCTGAAGCCGCGAGCCGGCAACGAGCGGTTGCAACAGTTGGAACTGCAGTTGTTGGGTGGAGCGAATCGCCGGCACTTGAAGCGTCGAATTGCCGACCGGGCACTGGAGGCCAGGATCCGTTCGTTCGAAACGGCGTTCGGGATGCAGCGAGAGGCTCCCGAGGCGATGGACCTGGGAGAAGAGACGGCGTCGACGTTGGCGATGTACGGGATCGCGCCGGGGCAGACGACCGGTTTCGGGTGGCAGTGCCTGGTGGCACGTCGCTTGGCCGAACGGGGTGTTCGGTTCATTGAATTGATCGACGTGGGTTCGTCGAGCAACTGGGATGCACACGGAAACATGGCGACTCACGGCCCGCTGGCCAGGAACGTCGACGGTCCGATTGCCGCGCTGGTGACAGACCTGAAACAGCGTGGAATGCTCGACGACACCCTGGTGGTCTGGACGACCGAATTCGGGCGGACCCCGTATCACGAGAAGGCGGATCACCCGGGCCGCGAGCACCATCACCAGGTGTTCAGTTCGTGGATGGCCGGCGGCGGAGTGAAACCTGGCCTGGTGCACGGGGCTTCCGATGAACTGGGGATCGACGTGGCCGAGTCCCGGGTCCACGTGCACGATTTCCATGCGACAATACTGCATCTGCTGGGATTGGATCACGAGCGTTTGACATACCGATTTGCCGGACGAGATTACCGGCTGACGGATGTGCACGGTGAGGTGGTGAGAGAGATCCTGGCCTAGGGATCCCGGGGCACGGTGAATCCGTGCCTGGTGTTGAATTGCTGCCGGAGGTGCGGTCGCGCGGGTTATTCGATCCGTAGGATCCATGCGGATGGCATCGGCCGAACAGCCCGATTGCGCGGCACCGCCGGTCTAATCCACCGGAGGTCGACAATTGTCGGCTTCGTGAGACGGTTTCTTGCCCAGTGAGGTGACCGGACTGACGATCTTGTAGGTGCGACCGATACTCCTCACCTTTCCTCATCGGTCGTAAGAGAAATCTTGCTACCTTCCCTCCGCCGAGAAGCCGCCCTGGCTTCTCGGCGGTCCTCACACAACTGAGATCGGCACCTGTGAGTAGAGCCCTGCCGGCCACTTGGCCGGCAGGGCTCGTTTTCATTTGGGAGGCTTCGCGAGTATTCTCGTTGACTTCCACCCACAGCACCCATTTCGAGAGCTTGTCATCGTGAAGATCGAACACCTGGCCTGGAACGTCGAAGATCCGATCAGCGTGGCCCGTTGGTACGTCGAGAACCTTGGTTTTACGATCAAGCGTCAGATCGACGCGCCGCCCTGGATTCACTTCCTGGCCGACGACAGCGGAACGGTGATGCTGGAACTCTACGGCAACCCCGCGGTTGACGTGCACGGTTTTAAAGACATCCCGGCCATGGGGCTGCACCTGGCGCTGGTGACCGACGACATCGAGGCGGATATGGCCCGGCTGACTGCAGCTGGTGGCTCGCCCGACGGTGAGATCAACACCAATGAGTCGGGTGACCGACTGGGCATGATCCGTGATCCCTGGGGCTTCTGCCTGCAGTTGGTGCAGCGAGCCGTGCCGATGATCTGACCGGTGAGATCACCTGTTTCCGCAACAACCGATACGCGACAACGATGGAAAAGAAACGAGGCAATGATGAGTGAGAGTGATTTTGCGGGTCGACATGTGCTGATCACCGGTGGCACGCGGGGCATCGGCAAGTCTCTGGCGGTGATGCTGGCTGCCGAGGGGGCCAGGTTGTCGTTGAATTACGTTTCTCGTGCCGAGGACGCGGCTGCTGCCGTGGCGGAGGTCGAGGCGGCCGGTGGAGAGGGAGTTGCAGTGGCCGGCGACGTGTCGACTCCCGAAGGGGCGGCCGCGATTGTCGCCGCCGCCCGCGAGGCCATGGGGCCGATCGATATGCTGGTTTGTTCGGCGGGAACCAGTAGCCCGACGCCTGCCGATGAGATCACCTGGGACCTGTGGAAACACGAACTGAATGTCAATCTCGATGGCACTTTCACGATGATCTATGCCGTCAAGGACGAGATGATCGAGCGAGGATTCGGGCGCATCGTGACCGTCAGTTCAATCGCCGGATTGCGGGAACGGATGAACCAGGTGCCGTATTCGACGTCCAAGGCCGGCGTGATCGCCCTGACCCGCTGCACGGCCCATGCCTGGGCAGGCAAGAACGTGCGGGTCAATTGCCTGTGTCCCGGACTGACCGAGACCGAAATGGCTCACACGCTCGGCGACGACGCCATGGCGCACATCATCGAGAACACGCCGATCGGACGGATTGGTCAACCCGAGGAACTGGCCTCCGTGGCTCGGTTTTTACTCTCCGAAGAATCCAGTTACATGACCGGGCAGACGATCGTTGCCAGTGGTGGTCGTTGCATGCTGCCCGGATAATCAGGGGAAGGCACGCGAACATGTCTGGAGCGACGGAGACGAGTGAACTGCGGGTTCTCTACCAGCCGGAAAATCCCGAGTTGGGTTATCTGCCCGAGGGGCCTATCGACTGCGGGTCAGGTGAGATCAGCTGGGTGGCGATCCAGCACGGACCCGAACACACGACCGGNTCACTGTGTGTGCTGGATNTTGCCAGCCAGTTCAATCGGCAGGNGACGTTGCCCGGACGACCGGGGNTTGCTTTTCCCAGCGACGATCCCGACGTGTTCCTGGTCGGTGTCGATCGCCATGTCTGCCGCGTCTGGNTGAGCAGCGGACGGTGTGAACAGGTCAGCGTCGAGGTGGATGTCGGGGTCGAGAACACGATTATCAACGACGGGGTCGAGATTGACGAGGGGTTGGTCTTTGGCTGCAAGGATCTGGCCTTTGATGAATTCAAAGCCGGGCTCTATTTCTGGAGGTCGGCCGACCGGAAGTTGTTTCAACTCCGCGACGATCAACTGTGTTCCAATGGCAAGGTCGTCCGCAGGGAAGGAACTGGCTGGTGGTTGTGGGATATCGATTCGCCAACCAAGACGGTCGTCGGTTATCTGCTCGATCCGGATTCCGGCACGCTGGGGGAACGTGAGACGATTCTCGATCTGACTCATCTGCCGTTTTTTCCCGACGGAATGGTGGCCGGCCGGAGTCCTGGCAGCGTGATCATTGCGTTCTACAATCCCGAGTCGGCTGAAGCCGGCGAGGTGCACGAGTACGACCTGGCAACCGGATCGCAATTGGCCGTGTGGCGGGTTCCGGGATCGCCCCAGGTGACCTGTCCACTGTTGTGGAATTCTCCCGAGGGGACTCGACTGGTGGTGACCACCGCGGCTGAAAATATGTCGGAGGAGAAACGGGCCGAGTATCCGCTTGCCGGTGCCATGTTCGTCTCCGACCCGTTTGGCGTATGAACTCGAAACAGGCGAATGGTCCCGGGTCCGATAGCAGGAAAAACCATGTCCAATGAACTGTGTTTCCAGTCGGCCGTCCAACTCGCGTCCCTGGTTCGCAGCGGGGAACTCTCGGCTCGAGAGTTGCTCGACGCGCACCTGGACCAGATCGACAGGGTGAATCCCCAGGTCAATGCGATCGTCACGCTGAGCGACGACCTGGCTCGCGAACAGGCGGCGGCGGCCGACGAGGCGCAGGCCCGCGGTGAGTCGCTGGGCCCGCTGCACGGTGTGCCGGTGGCCCACAAGGACTTGGTGGCGACAGCCGGCATCCGCACGACATGGGGATCGCCGATTTATTCCGATTTCGTGCCCGATGAGGACGCGTTGATCATCCAGCGGCTGAAGTCCGCGGGCGTGGTCCAGTTGGGCAAGACCAACGTGCCGGAATTCGGGGCCGGGTCGCAGACGTTCAATCCGGTGTTCGGAGCGTGTCTGAACCCGTACGACACCTCTCGGACCTGCGGTGGGAGCAGCGGGGGAGCGGCGGTGGCCCTGGCGTGTGGCATGGTGCCGCTTGCCGACGGGTCCGACACGGGTGGCTCGCTCCGCAACCCGGCCAACTTCTGCAACGTCGTCGGCTTTCGCACCTCGCCGGGCCGCGTGCCGGTGTATCCGAGCGAACTGGGCTGGTTCCCGATCTCGGTGCAAGGCCCGATGGCCCGTACGGTCGAGGACACCGCGTTGATGCTCAGCGTGCTGGCCGGGCCGGATCCCCGTGTGCCGATCTCGCTGAGTACACCGGGAGAGAAATTCCGGGAGTCACTGGAGCGAGATTTCAGTGGTGTGCGTGTTGCCTGGAGTCGCGACCTGGGCTCCTTTCCGGTCGACGATGCTGTTTCCCGAGCACTCGAGTCGCAACTTGACGCCTTTTCCACCATTGGTTGCACGCTCGAACACGATCATCCCGATTTCCGTGACGCGGATTTTTGTTTCAAGACACTGCGAGCCTGGGCATTTGAGAGCAAGTTCACCCCGCTCCTGGAAGAGCACCGTGACAAGATCAAGGAAACGATCATCTGGAATGCCGAGGCGGGGCAGCGTCAGAGTGGCCCGGATGTGGCCCGCGCCGAGCGGTTGCGGACGGCGTTGTTTCACCGGGTGCGGGAGTTCATGGACGAGTACGAGTACCTGGTGATGCCGGTCAGCCAGGTGGCTCCCTTTGACGTCCAGACCCCTTACATCACCGAGATCAACGGCCAGTCGATGGAGACTTATATCGACTGGATGATGTCCTGTTACTTCATCACGGTCACCGGCCTGCCGGCCTTGTCGTTGCCGTTCGGGTTCACCGACGACGGGTTGCCGGTGGGGTTGCAGATCATCGGTCGTCACCAGGACGATTTCGGCGTGCTGCAACTGGCCCACGCAATTCAGCAGGCGACCGGCACATGGCAGAGGCGGCCCGGAGTGGTGGGCTAGGGGCCTCGCGGTTGCTGTCGATCCACGAGAGTGGTTGACACTCGGCAGATCAGGCCAGTCCCGGGATGGGCTTGGTCTCTTCCAGCAGGTTGATCAACTCGGTCGGAACCCCACGGGTGACCCGGACTTCTCCGACGTCAAAGAGAGTGTTGAGCACCGTGGCGAGCAGATCCTGGGGGGCGTAGGGGGTCGAGATTGGCTTGGTCGCATGGTTGTCGCTCTGGCCGATGACCTGGCCACCGGGTACACCACCTCCGGCCACCAGCAGGCTGGTGAGTCCACCGTAGTGATCGCGGCCGCCGTTCTTGTTTCTGCGCGGGGTCCGACCCATTTCGCCGGTCACCACCAGCATGATCTTTTCGGAGAGTCCACGCTGGTGGATGTCTTCCAGGAAGGCGGCCACGGCGTGGTCGACCTGGGGACCGAGCCAGTTCATGCCGCCGAGATTCTTGGGGCTGTTCTTGTTGCTGTGGAAGTCCCAGCCGCAGTCGCTAACGGTGACGAATCCACAGCCCGCCTCGCACAGTCTCCGGGCCATCAGCATCTGCTTGCCCAGCAGGTTCGATGCTCGGCTCATGTCGTACCAGCGGTGGACGTCGGAGTTCTTGAACAGGTGGGAGGTGTCGTAACTGGCGACGGTTTTCGGGGATTCGCTCGAGAGATCAAATGCCTCGGCCACTCCGCGGGTGATCACCTCGAAGGCCTGTTGCTGGTACTTGTCGGTCTGGTCGACCAGCGATTCCTGGTCGAAGCGGCGTTTCAGGTTGTCCAGCCCGGTCAGCAGCAGGCGACGGTCATCGAATCGATTGCGGGACAACTTCAGTTGCATGTTGGCCTTCAACTGCCCGCCACCTCGCGGGTTGAAGGCGACGTAGTTGGGGCCGAGATCGCCGGCGGCCGTCAATGTCGGCAAGGCCTTCGTCTCGAAGTTCGACCGCAACTTCAGGTCGGGCTTGATCGCCTCGGGCACCACCAGCACGTTGGTCGGCATTCCGGTGGTCGAGGAATTGGTGCCGGCGACCCGGGCGTAGAGTGCGCCCATGGTTGCCTTCAACGGGTTGTTGCCACTGGCGACC
The DNA here is from genome assembly GCA_002724415.1 of Planctomycetaceae bacterium. Taxonomy (GTDB): domain Bacteria; phylum Planctomycetota; class Planctomycetia; order Planctomycetales; family Planctomycetaceae; genus UBA8437. Next base: position 19,079 of record PBOU01000049.1, on the reverse strand, counting down.
TTCTGGTAGGTGTGTCCGGAGTTGTTGCTGCGGTAGGAGCGGACCACGGTGAACCGGTCGGTCATCTGCGAGAGTTTCTCGAAGTGCCCACCGAAGGTGATCCCGGGGATCCGTGTCTGGACCTCACCCGAGCAACTGTGGATCTCGACCGGGGCCGACATCTTGGGGTCGAACATCTCGATATGCGGGGGACCACCACTCAGGAACAGCAGCACGACCGACTTGTCTCGCACCGGGTGCCCGGCAGCCGCCAGGGCTTGGCGGACCGAGAGCATCTGGGACAGTCCGAGTCCTCCCAGGCCCAGCGAGCCGACACCGAGAAAATCTCGACGGGACAGGCCCTGGCAGTGACGTGTCGGGCGGGTGTCGGTGAGCCTGAGCATGGTTGATTCCTATCACAGGCAACGGGGATCCGTCCCGGACCTGTGCCTGAAGGATACATCAGGATTGGCCCTTGAGAAAGTCGCATCCGCCAGATTGCAGGCCGGGGGGGGCTGTTATTGGATTCGGTCGCCTGGCAGAACCAGCTTGAATTCTCTCCACCCAATCCTCCAACTCGATCCCGCTGAAGTGGTTTTTCGTGCCTAGGAATCCAGTTCGGCCTCGACTTCTCCCAGCGTCTGGCTGATCCCAGCGACGATTTCATCGAGATCGTCCCGGGTGGTGCACAGCGGTGGCGAGAGATTGATGATGTGTCCTGAGTGGGCCTTGATCAGCAGGCGTTGTTTCTTGAAGCGGGCATTGATCCGTTCGACGAGCTTGGCCTCCTCCGGGTAGATGGCACGGGTCTCCCGATCGGCGACGAGGTCGAGTGCCTGCATGAACCCGATCCCACGCACGTCGCCGATGATCGGGTGCCGTTCCTGGAGTTCGTGGAGTTTCTCCGACAGGTACTCTCCAGTCCGTGCCGCGTTGTCGACCAGTTCCTCGGACTGAATCAGTTCAATGTTCTTCAGTCCCGCGGCTGCCGAGGCGGGGTGTCCGGCGAAGGTGAAGACATGCCGCAGGTGCTTGCCAGCGGAAGCGAACTCCGCGGCGACGTCGTCGGTGGCGAGCGTGGCACCCAGCGGGAGGTAGCTGCTGGAGATGCCCTTGGCGATGGTCATGATGTCGGGCACGATGCCGAAGTGTTCCATGGCGAAGAGTTTGCCGGTGCGGCCGAATCCGGTGATCACCTCGTCGGCGATCAGCAGCACCCCGTGACGGGTGCAGATGTCACGCAACATGGTCCAGTAAATCGGGTCGGGCATCACGGCACCGGGGCCACTGGAGACCGGCTCTGCAATGACGGCGGCCACCGTCTCGGGCCCGTGAAATCGGATCAGGTCCTCGATCGCCTGGGCACACCGGACGGCACACTCCTCGGGCGACTCGCTTCCCAGTTCGCAGCGGTAGGCGTTGGGCTGAGGCGCGTAGACCATGCCGGGAGGAGCCGGTTCATAATCGGTTCGTGGAGAACTTGGCACCGAGCCCAGGAACAGGACTCCACCGGTGGCTCCGTGGTAGGAACCGCGGCGGCTGATCATGCGGAAACGGCCGTCGTGACCTCGCCGCTTTTGATAGGCCCGGGCAACTTTCAGGGCGGTCTCGTTGGCCAGTGATCCACCGCTCACGGGGAAGGCACGATTCAGATTTCCCGGGGCCAGTTCAGCCAGCTTGGCGGCCAACTTGATGGTGGGCGGGTTGGCCGATCCCTGGGGGAAGTACGGGATCTGGCGAAGCTGTTCGAAAGCCGCTTCAGCGATCTCCGTCCGACCGTAACCGATGTTGACCGACGAGTAGCCCCCGTTGACGTCGATCCAGGTTTGGCCGTCCGTGTCGGTGACACGAATGCCGTCGCCGGCGACAAAGATCAGTGGCTCCTGGTCGCGAGCGGCAGATTCCCAGTCGCGGTTGTGTTGCCAGAGATGGTCAATGGCCAACTGTCGGAGTTGTTCGGTGGTTCCGCTGTCGCTGCTCATGGCTTAGTGGCCGTTCGGGGGGGTGGGTTGAGGTAGTGAGAGAGAGACGTAGCGGTCACCGAGTTGTTGTCCGGCAGAATTGAAGATGTCGCGGATGTGGTCATCCATGGTGAAGTAGAGCACCTGCCACCCCGCCTCGACCAGCGTGACCACCTGTTGGACCAACCATTCGCGGCGGGACCAGTCGGAGTGCTGGAACGCATCGTCCAGGACCAGGAATGCCGGATGGCCGTCGAGAGCCAGGCGTGCAAAGCCCAGGCGAGAACCCAGGAAGACCTGTTCTCGCGCGCCGGTACTCAGGTCCTTGACCGGGAACTCGTCGTCATCATCATCCACGACAACCAGGCCGTCCTCGGTGAATCGCAACGCCACGTAGCGGGGACACATCAGCCGAATGGATTCTCGAATGACGGCTCCCTCGAGACCGTCCTGGATCATCCGGGCTTCCTCGTCAGCGACGTCGTCGAGCACCCTGTGGACGGCGACCTGAGCGATCATCCGTGCCGTGACGTTGCGGTAGTCTCGCCGCCGGTCGGCGAGGACGTGCTCCAACGCGGCCAGAAGCGATTCCCAGTCGGGGGCGACCGTGTCGCCAACCGACCGGTGTGCCTCTTCGAGCAACTGCGACTGGTCGTGGATTTCGTCGTCGAGATCCGCGACGGCCTGCCGGTGTTGTTCAGTGAGGTGTTGGAAGTGGTCGGGGTCCCAGGGCGTCTCTGGTGAGGGGGCGTCCTTGCCATCGGGAGAAAGGCCCAGTCGGTCCAATTCACTCCGGGTCTCACGTACGCGTTGGTCGAGTTGTTGGCGTTCCCGGCGGAGTGATTCGATGTGTGAGTCCCATTCGTCTTCGGACACGTCCTCGTTTTTCCACCCGGACAGCAGCCGTCGGATCCGGTCGGTCTCGTGCCGGATCTCGGTGGTTTCCACCCCCAGTTGTTCGCCCAGCACCTCGGCCTCACTGCCGAGTTTCTTCAGTGCTTCGATCTTCTGTTCCAGTGAAGCGCGGTCACCGAGCGGTTGGTGGAAACGCCGTTGGAACTCGGTGGCGATCCGTTCGAGTTCAACGGGGTCGTCGGGTTCGGGGGCCGGCGGGTTGCGTGTCCGCCAGAGATGAGCTGCGGCGAGGCCACCGGCGACGACCGCCAGGAGTCCGAGTGCAAGCCGTTGAGCGAAGAGACCGGCCACGACGGCCACGGCCGCCACGGCCGCCGAGGCGATGGCCAGTCCTCGGGAGGGAGATGACTCGGGACGCGCCGAGATGATTCGGTCGTAGTGATCCAGTGCCGAGACGGTCCACTCGAGGTCGTCACGTTGCCCGGCCAGTTCGTGTTGACGCTCCTGCTTTGTCTCGACCGTGGCCCGGGCCCGCCGCAACGATCTCAGGTCGGCCGAGACGCTCTCGATCGTTTCGGTCGATGGCAGGGCTTCAAGCTGGTCGGTGCTGCTGGTGAGTTGCGAGTCGAGTTGGTTGGCGCGGTACTGGCGACCGGCCTGGAGTTGTTCGAGTTGTTCGGCGAGTTGGTCGCGGCTGGCCGTCAGAGCGGCGATGGCACCGTGCGAGACCTGGTCGTTGAATCGGTCAACGAGGTCCTGGGTGCTGCCGATCTCTGCCAGGATCCTCTCGCGTTCGCCCTTGTCGCTCCATTGGCCGCTCCCACTGATCGTCCCGGATTCGAGGGACGCCGAAGCGGCACTCTTGGGCAGGGCCCGGTTGTTGCGGATGGACTCGATCAGGTGCTCACCCGAGAAGAACTCTCGCAGCATGTCTGTCTCGATGCCATCGGCGGTCTCGGCGGTCGACAGCCGGGTGTTCCCCTGCGAAACGACCAGCAGACGGCACAGGTCCTGGGGCAGTCCACGTGGGTCGGCGTCCCAGGTCTCGTCGATTTTCGGTCTTTTCGAGATGCTCATCTTGACCGGCTGGTCCTCGAGTCCCGAAACCGTGACGCCCCCGCCTCCTCCCATGTCTCTCAGGTTCCAGCCGCTGCCACTGCGGGCCCCGGTCCGGAACAGGCATTTCACGAGAAATTCAACAACGTAGCTCTTGCCCGTTTCGTTGGGGCCGTAGGCCAGCGTCAGGTCGCCACAGGACCAATCGATGGATTGTTCCAGTGGTCCGCCGGGTTTCACCTGGACCCGCTCGATCCGGATACTCACGATGCCGACTCCGTCCTGTAGAGTATCGCCAACGCTGCCAGCAGTGCGTCCTCTCGCTCGGGTTCGTCATCGCTCCAGTTCCAGTCGACCCGGTCGATTTCATCACGGACTCGGCCGGCCAGGGCGATCAGTTGTGGATTTTGATCGACCTGGAGGTGGTTCAGGCGAGGTGCCCCGTCGTGGCACTGGAACTCCGCGAACCCCTGCTGCAGCACGTCCCGGATTTTCTCGCGGTTCTCACAGTATCCGACCGCATCGATCCTCACTCGCACGCGGTCCCGCATTTCCGGGGCGATCGGCCACGTTGCGATTCGACGGGCGATTTCGGTCCGGAGCCGTTCGGCCTCGTCCTCGGCCGGCAAAATGACAAATCGCTCGGCGAGAAACACCACCTCGGATTGGATCGGTTGGGATGTCACGGAGCCGCTGTCGGTGTCGAGGATCAAGAACCGTCTCGGGCCAGTCTCGCTGATGTCCAGTCCACAGGGTGACCCGGGGTAATGGACCGGTGGTTGAGTGGTGGGGACATGGATGTGCCCCAGCAGGACGAGTGCCGGCTCGAAATGGTCGATATCCCGACGGGAAAGAGGCATGTAGACGCCGGGTTCGTGGGGATGGGGCGTGCTGAGTCCGCCACCGTAATTTCCGTGTCCCACCAGGATCCATCGGCCAGCCGACAACTCGCCACGAAACCTGTCGATCACCTCGCCCATCTTGGTTCCCCCGGCGTAGGGAACAAACAGCAATTGTCGTCCGTCTCGATCGACAAGTTGCGGTTCGGAGTACACGGTGATGTTGGCCGTCAGCAGATGATCCGGCGCGAGGCTCGGGTCGTGGTTGCCCGGAATGATCTCGATGGAGATGTCCGGGAATGCGTTGCACAGCGTCTCAAATTCACCGTAGCCCTGGAGGTCCCGGTCAAAGAGGTCGCCGGCGATAATCAGGCGGTCGATCTCCAGTGTGGGCAACTGTTCCAGGATATTGCGCAGCGCAGCCAACCGCTCGGGGTGCCCGTCGTCTCCTGCAACAAGGTGCACGTCAGCGGTGACCGCGATTCTCATCTCGACTCCGTTCGTCGCCAGTTTCTGGTGCGCCGGCGGTTGACTCAGTGTACTCCCGGAACCGTTGCTGACCAGAGTTCCTGCTCATGAAGCAGTCACAAAGTCGATTCGGGGTTGAGATCAGGTTGCCGAGAGTTGAGAATCGGTGGTCTCTGAGAGCAAGCGGGGAAGAATGATCATGGCGATAGAAACCGGACAAACCAACACCCGCCCCTTCTGGGCGATTCTCACTCTGGTTTTGTTGATCGTGCTCCTGGTCGTGGTGCGGATGGTTGACTGGGACGCGGGCTCGGGGTTGGGCACCGTTCCAGTCACCGTGACTGTTCTCAAGGAAGGGACGCCAATTCCGAATGTGTCGATCACATTGCTCCCCATGCATCACCACGATGCGTCGTTGCGACCGGCTGCCGGGACGACCGATTCTGACGGACGTTGCCAGGTGACCACGCTGCGTTTTGATGACGGTGCAATACCGGGGCCCTACAGTGTCGGTCTTGAAAAGATCCCCGAATGGACGTTGAAGTTCAACGACCCGTCGTTACTGAATGTCGACCCTGGTGCCCCTCCGTCGGGTTCCGATCTCCGCGAGCCCGATCCCACCCGGATGTACTCGATGGCCCGGCGCGAGGAATCCAAGCCGCAACCGGAAGCCCTGCCGGCGAAGCTGGTCGATCCTTCCAAGTCCGGCCTGACAGTGCAGGTTGAAGTCGACTCGCCCAACAACTTTACCTTTGACGTGAGGTAGTGGTCGCGGTGGTCGCCGTCGGCCATCAGGTGGCCAGTTGCCCCGGGGGGTGAGTTTGCCATTTCCAGGCAGCCTGGTGGGGCCGACTTGATCCGTACGATCCAGAACGAGGAATTCGATACGATGACGATCAACCGGAGCCAACAGCAGATCGGCCTGGTCCTGTTTTTCTTTTACCTGTTGCTTTACGGCGGCTTCGTGCTGCTGATGGCCTTCGACGTCGAACGTTTGCAGGCCCTGGGACCCGCGAGGATCAACCTGGCGGTGTGGTCGGGCTTTGGGCTGATCGTGCTGGCACTGGTTCTGGCATTGGTTTACGGCTGGATCTGTCGAACGACGGGGGCCGAGGAAAACGGTGACGCGGCCGCCGCTGGGGAGGACACGGAATGATCTACGAAGCGTCACCAATTGCCGTTGTCTGTTTTTTCGTGTTTGTCGGCCTGACGCTGGGCCTGAGCTTCTATCTCGGCCGTCGGGCGAAGTCATCGGCTGGCTACTTCGCCGCCCATGGCCAGATCCCCTGGTTCGTCAACGGCGTTGCCTTTGCCGGTGACTACCTGTCGGCGGCGTCGTTCCTGGGCATCTGTGGGATGATCGCCTTCTACGGGTACGACGGGTTCCTGTATTCGATTGGTTACCTGGCCGGTTGGATCGTGGCGTTGTTCGTGGTGGCCGAGCCGATGAAACGGCTGGGCAAGTTCACCTTTGCCGATGCGCTGGACGCCCGCTTTGGTTCCAAGGGCATCAAGCTGGTTGCAGGGATCAGTACACTCGCCGTCAGCATCTTTTACCTGATTCCCCAGATGGTCGGAGCCGGTGTGCTGGTGCAGCCCTTGCTGGGCTTCCCACACTGGGTCGGCGTCGTGCTGGTTGGGGCAACGGTCATCCTGATCGTCGTGCTGGCCGGGATGGTCTCGACCACCTGGGTGCAGTTTCTCAAGGGGTCCCTGCTGGTCCTGTTCAGCACCATCCTGACGGTGATGATTCTCGCACGAGGGTTTTCCGTCGAGGACGGAGGGGCCGATGGCCACGTCTTTGTCACGATCGGTCCGCTGGCCCAGGATGATCCCTTTGCGGATCCCTCGACACTCGAAGCGGAACTCGCCTCGAAGTGGAAACTCGATGACTCGAAGATCGTCGCTGCCGAGGGAGCCTGGGTGGACGCGCCGTTTCTGCGGGTGACTCATGGGCCCGACAAGGTGATGTCGGTCTGGCACATTGACAAGACCGAAAACGGCGTGCTGTTGCGTGAAACTCAAACCCTGCACAAGGGCATTGATGGCCAGGTGCTGGTCAATGGAGAACCCAAGGGGACGAAGAAGGGTGAACCGGAATTGCATCCGATTGGGCACGTCAGCAAGTTGCCCGATGCACAGGCCGAGACCGGGTCACTGGGGCCGCTGGAGTTCTTCAGCACGCTGGAAGACAGCGAGGTCGTGTTGTGGGGCAACCAGAAGCTGGCTCATGCCGATGGAAGCACGACGACGGTCTATTTCCAGAAGCCAACCGCCGGAAGCAGCATTCTCCAGCCGGGAACTCATCCGCGTTTCCAGGGGATTCACAGCGACGAACTGCTGGACAAGATTGACCTGTTGTCGTTGATGCTCGCATTGTTTTGTGGCACCGCGTCGTTGCCCCACATCCTGATCCGTTACTACACGGTCAAGGACGAGGCGGCGGCCCGCAAGAGTACGATCGTGGGGATCGCCACGATCGGTTTCTTCTATGTTCTGACGCTCTATCTTGGCCTGGGGGCCATGACCAGCGGGACATTGGATATCACCAACAGCAACATGTCGGCTCCTCTGCTGGCTTTCAGTATTGGTGAATGGTTGTTCGCCGCGATCTCTGCGATCGCCTTCACCACCGTGCTGGGCACCGTCAGTGGCCTGATCCTGGCATCCAGTGGTGCCGTCACCCACGACCTGTTGTCCAACGCGATGGGTTGGGAAATGACCGATGCCGAGCAGGTCCGGGTGGCCAAGATCGCCTCGGTCGTCGTCGGCCTGGTGGCCATCGTGCTGGGCATTCTCTTCCAGGAGCTCAACGTCAGTTACCTGGTCGGCTGGGCTTTCAGCGTGGCCGCCAGCGCCAACTTGCCCTCCCTGGTAATGTGCCTGTTCTGGAGCCGGACAACGCGGCAGGGTGTGATTGCCGCGGTGATTGTCGGTATGACCAGTTCACTGGCCTGGATCCTGCTGAGTGCCGACACCTTCGCCAAGGTTTACGGCCTGGATGCCAGCCAGGCCGTGGTCCCCTTCAGCCAGCCGGGGGTGGTGACCATTCCGTTGGGATTCCTGACCCTGGTCGTGGTCTCGCTGATGACCCGGGAGCAGGATTCGCCGGCGGCGACGTAGATGACACGGGGCCGTCAATGGTCACGACGTGATACCGGGACCGCTGGCGTCAGCCTGGTCGCCGGGGGCTCGGGCATCATCAACGCGGCGTAGGAGTAGAACGGGTAGACGCTCCATTCGACACCGGCGATCACGTCGGGCAGGCCGTCGGAGTTGTAGTCGCCGATCCACGGGTGAGGGCCGTGGTTGGTGATGCGGATCGATCGGCCGTAGCATTTCATGGTCTGTGGCGCGTCGAACAACGGGGCGGTCCGGGTTCCGACGTTTTTCAGCAAGTAGATGCTGCCACCTTCCAGCGTGCCGTGGTGAGACCCCCCGGTGCTGTAGACGAGGTCGACCAGGCCGTCCCGGTTCCAGTCAACCGGCCGGAACGATTCGGTCCAGGTGGCTCCTCTTTCGGCCACCTTGCCGGTCAGCTCTCGACCGTCCTTGAGCCGGACGACGGAATGACGTTTGAGTTTCAGGTTGCCCTGGGTGTCGCGATGCTGAACGAACAACGTGGCCCGGTAGCCGGATCCCTCGCACGTGATGAAATCGGGCAGCTTGTCGCCATTGAAGTCGGCCACCGCGGCGCCGGTTCGCCACATGAATGGCCGGTTGGGTTCATGCGGGTAGACGCCGTTGTTGGAATCTCGCGAGGCGGCACGGGTCGCCGAAAGGGTCTTGAGCTTCGAGGAATCGGGGTAACCGTCGCAGAGGACCTGCTGCCGTGGGCCGAAGCGCGGAGCGGTTCCCGGATCTGCGAGGTTGCGAAACCAGAAGATCCGGTTGGTCTCGTTGGGGCAGAATAGGTCCAGGCGACCGTCGGCGTCCCAGTCTGCGAGTACCGGGAAGGGGTATCCCATGTTGTGGGAGCTCAGCGGTGGGCCGAGCAGGGGGTTGCGGAGCAGGCGGATCGGTTTGCCGGACGAGAGAATTCGTCGCGGACTCTCGTAACGCGGGCGGACGTCGGTTCCCGAATTGATCACGATCCGTGGCCAGCCGTACCCTCCACCGACCAGCAGGTCCTGGTCGCCATCGTTTTCCCAGTCGCACAAACACGGCCACGCCTGGTCGGACAGTGCCAGCACGGCGTCGGGCGATTCGGCACGCCCCAGCCGCTTGAAGCGAGGTGTCTTCAACGAGCCCTTGGCCCCTCCCGCTCGAGCACTTGCCTGGCGGTAGATCGCCAGTTCCTGGAACGTGTTGTACTGAACAACGAGCATGCATCGCCCCTCGACCCGTGACGCCGAGACCATCGTGACGTCCGATTCGGTCACGTCATCCAACGGAACTGGGGCTGCGAACTCGAGTCCCTTGGTGTCGAGCCGACGTCTCCAGACCACCCGGCCACCGTAGCCATCTTTTGCGGGGGCGGTGACGTTGATGGCATCCAGTCGCCCATCGTGATCGAGATCGGCAAAGGCAGATCCCTTGGGGAGTCCGTGTGCAGCGGGTGACTCCAGCTTGAGCGGCCAGCCGGTCGGAGAACTGTTCTTCAGCCACTGGCTGCCGAAGACGAGGTCCAGGTCGTTGTCACCATCCAGGTCGACGGCCTGGCAGGTGGTGGCGGATGGAACCGAGAACGAGAGATTGGCCGCAAAGATCGGGGCGCCACCGGGCTGCCGTCGCTTTGTTCCCAGCAGGATGCGGGCCTTGCGAGTGTTCAGGCTGAAGTAGAGCAGGTCCAGCCGGCCGTCGCCGTTGAAATCGACACATTCGACGGCGCTGTATGCGTTGTGCAGGTCCCGGAGTGTATCGGGAGACCCGGGTTCGAAATACCGTAGCCGCTGCAGATTTCCGAACTGGTTGGGATGTTTCGATGCGATTGCCGGGTAGACGATCGGCGCGGCCCAGGGATCGCCGTCCCGGTACGCGTAATTCCAACTGCCGACCAGGTCGGGGCGTCCATCACCGGTCAGGTCGTGCAGTTCGGCCTGGAAAAAGGAGGTGATCGGACGATGGGGGCCGGCGTTGTACCTGAGCAGGTCGCCGACTCCGATGGCGGGGACATGACCTTGCGGCCGCAGGGGAACACGGGTGGCGGTGGTGCGGAACCGGATGATCCAGGACGTGTGGTCCGGGTCGACGATCACCCACTCCACCCGACCGCGATCCGAATAAGCAAAATCCTCTGTGCGGGCCGAAGCCACCACCTGGCCCGTGGTCTGGTTGACGACGCGAATCGAGTTGGCGTCGAGTACCCCGTCGTGTTGGCCCTGTCGGATCTTCTTGGCAAAGTCGATCGTCACCGACATCGGCGTGTGGGGAAACTTCAGCTTCGAAGTGACGGTCAGTCCGATTTCGAGTTCCGCTGCGGACGCAGGGAGAATCGCGAGGGAACTCATCACCAGAACGCCGGTGGTGACCAACGACAATCGAGGCAGGCTTTGAAGAAGAATCGTTGTCACCCGGGGCATTTCTCGTCTTGACCAGTTCATCCCGGCATCATTACAAGTCCGCCTCGTTGATGTCGACCGCGAGAATTGTTTTTTCAGCGAGAACCGAGATGAACCGCGTGCGGGTTGCGATGTTGGTGGTGGCGACGGTCGCCGTGAGTGTGTCCGGTTGCCAGTCTGCCCGGTACGTGCTCCGGGAATCAGACCGTGGCATCGTGGCCATCCCCGCGAACACCAACATGTGGCCGTGGAAGCACCGGGATGATGCCGAGAAACTGATGCAGCAGCACTTCCCCAACGGGTACCAGATCGATCGCGAATTCGAGGAAGTGGTGGGCAAAACCACCACCTCAGGGGAAGACAGTGACGGCCAGACCGTCAAGCTGGCCGAGGGGCTGGTGACACTCGATACCGGCCAGCGACGTAGCACCTCGACCACGACCGACGTGACCGAGTACCGCATCGAGTACCGCCAGGCTGAATAGCGGCCTGCGATCGTCTCTGCGATGATGACACGGACGACTTGTCCTACAGGGGTCATCGCATGATTCGTATTGTCTCGACGGGGATGGTTTCGCTCGTTTTCCTGGGGAGCGTGTGCCACGCGGTCGGTCCGGTTGTCTCTCACGAGTTCGTTTACCAGAAGGCAGCCTTTGATCAATGCCACGCCTCGACGATTGTTGAGACGACCGACGGCACCCTGGTGTCTGCCTGGTTTGGCGGCACTCGCGAGGGACAAAAGGACGTTTCGATCTGGGTCTCGCGCCGCGGCCGCGACGGGTGGACTGATCCCGTCAAGGTGGCCGACGGGGTGCAGTCCAAGACACGACGGTTCCCATGCTGGAACCCGGTGCTGTTTCAGCCCCGCACGGGACCGTTGATTCTGTTCTTCAAGGTCGGCCCCAGCCCCAGTCAATGGTGGGGGGAATGGATGGTTTCGGACGATTCGGGACAGACCTGGAAGAATCGCCGCCGGTTGCCGAAACAGGGCATCGGCCCGGTCAAGAACAAGCCGATCCAACTGGCAAACGGGGAGATCTGGTGCGGTTCGAGTTCCGAGCACGACGGTTGGCGGGTTCACCTGGAAGTCACCCGCGACGCCGGACAGACCTGGTCGATACTGGGGCCCTTTTGCGATGGCAAACGGATTGGGGCGATCCAGCCCAGCCTGTTGCTGTACGACAAGGGACGTCAGTGGCAGATGTTGTGTCGCAATCGTGACGGGCAGGGCGACGTGTGGCAGACCTGGAGCGATGACGGCGGCAAAACGTGGAGCCGGTTCGAATCGACCGGGTTGCCCAATCCCAACGCGGGCACCGATGCGGTGTCCTTGCGAGATGGCACTCAACTTCTCGTCTACAACCACACGAACCGCCGGGGGCCGTTTCCCAGCGGCCGCAACATGCTCAATATCGCGACCAGTCGCAACGGTCGCGATTGGACGGCGGCCCTGCTGCTGGAACGTGACAAGGGTGAGTACTCGTACCCGGCGGTGATCCAGGATCGGGCCGGCCGAGTGCACGTCACCTACACCTGGCGGCGGCAGCGGGTTCGCCACGTGGTGATCGACCCGGCCAAGCTCGGGGGACGTCCGATTCGCGATCGGCGATGGCCCGACGGTGTCCAGCGGCTGGCCGCCGGCGGCTAGTCAAGTCGCGGGATGATGGGTAGGACGACCTGGGAACCACGCTGGGTGTCGTGAAACACCGTGTTGTCGGCTGCGGTCCGACGACGGTCGCGGCCGATCGGTTCCCCCGTGTTTGGATTGACGTCGAACCGTGGGAAGTTGCTACTGGAGATGTCCAGCCGCAACCGGTGTCCACGGGCAAAGAGATTGCTGGTCGGGTAGAGGGTGATCGTGACCTGGTCGATCTCACCCGGTGGCAGGAATTCCTCTCGCTCCGGCCCCTTGCGGTACCGCACACGCATGATCGAGTCCGTGAGGTTCAGGGCGTATCCCCGGGGATACCAGCGGCTGGGCGGGTAGACGTCAATCAACTTGGCCGTGAAGTCTGTGTCGACGGCCGACGACTTGATCCAGAGCTTGACCTCGATCGGCCCGGTGACCTCGAGATCGTCCTCGAGGGGATCGGTCTGGAAGACAAGCACGTCGGGACGCGACCCCAGCGTCAGATAGGGGGGTGAGCAGCCGTGGAGTCCCTCGTGTTCGACCTGGTCGAAACCACCGGGTTCCAGGATCTGGCGGATGCGGCTGTCACGCGACGCCGAGGCCGAGTCGGCGATGCCACTGGGCAGCGGACCCAGTTCCGCCAGTGACGAGATGTTCCCGCCGTTGGAGGGGACGGGGTTGGAGGGATCGAACCGGTAGGTCGTTGACGAATCCGCTTCGGTGGAGGGACTGTCGGTCAGCCGTCCGTCGCCGTGCAGGTAGTACGGTGTGAATTGCGTCCGGGCCAGTGGCCATTCCTGTTCGTTGCGCCATTGGCCGCCGTGCTGGAGCCGTCCGCCGGTGGATCGTTGTCCCGATCCACCGCCCATCACGAAAATCTTGACCGGGGCTTCCCCGTCGTCCGGTTCGCTGCCATCGCCACGGACGTAACGATCGAACCAGTCCAGGTGCACGTCTCGAAAACTGTCCAGGGCCGCATCGGGACCGAAATCGATGTCGCCGGCGTAGCTCAGTTCCGGCTTGACCGAACCATGGGTCCAGGGGCCGACGAGCAGTCGGACGCGGCGTCCTCGCTCGGCCAACCCGATGTAGTTGTCGAACGTGGCCCGGGTGTAGGAGTCGTACCAGCCGCCGACGATCAGGGTGGCGGCGTCGGGGAAATTGTCCCAGTGCTCGCGGGGGCAGACGCTGGGGTGTTTCCAGTACTCATCGCGGTCGGAGTGGGTCAGGATCTCCAGGGCCCATTTCTCGTAGGACGGCACCAGCGCCAGTTGTGTCTGGCCCTGGCGGATCGGCATGCGTGTCAGCCACTCGTGGAACGCGGCGGCTCCGAGGTTCAGTGCCGGGTCGACCCAGGGGTCCTGTTTGAGCGCCGCCTGGGTGTTGGTGGCCGAATGCCAGAAAGCCCAGGCGATGAACCTCAACTCCATCGCTCCACCCTGGCGGACGGTGCACTGGTGGGCGTCGGCACCACTCATGTTGGGTACCATCGCCACGAGGTTCTTCGGACCCAGCGCGGCCATGGCCGTCTGCGTCCACCCCATCCACGATGTGCCCCAGGTGCCCACGCGACCATTGGACCAGGGTTGCTGGTCAATCCACTCCAGCGTGTCGAATCCGTCCTCGGCCTCGGGGAACAGGAAGTCGACGTCGCCACCCGATTCGTAGCAACCGCGGCAATCCTGGATCACGCAGACATAGCCGCGCTGGGCGAACCAGCGGTTGTAGCCCAGGGTCGCCTCGACCTCGTCCTTGTTGTAGGGAGTTCGCAACAGCAGCACCGGTGCGGGTTCGGCGAGTGGTTGGCCGTCTCTTGCGGGGTGGAAAATGTCGGTGGCCAGCGTCACCCCATCCCGTGCGGTCACCGGCACATTGCGTTCGACAATCACCTCGTACTCGGTTTGGGGAGGGACCACGTGCAGGGGGTCAGTCATCTTGAGTGTCCGGTGGCGGGGAACGAATGGTCGTGACGAGAGATTCTGTCACATCGATTGATACAATGTCACTCCACCACGAGACGCCATGTTTCGTTCATACCAGGCCCCAGGATTGAAATGGACCACCGATGATCTCCCACAACTCGAAACGCGCAGTTGCTTTCACTTCGAATCGTGCCAGGTTGTTGCTGGCACTGCTGGCGGTTGGACTGGTGTCGCTGACGACCGCGGCGCCGGTCAACGCCCAGGTGCTCAAGGCAGGCGTTGGACGGATGGACATCACGTCACGCACCGGGCTGGTCAACGACCCGCTGTACGCCCGGGCCCTGGTGATCCAGGGCAACGGCACCACCGCGGTGATCGTGTCACTGGACCTCGTGGCCATCGCCGAGATCGGCTACATCAAGAACGATTTCCTGGAAAAGCTGAGGGCCAAGCTGAAGAAGGAAATCGGGCTCGATCCCGGTGCGTTGATCGTCAACTGCAGTCACTGTCACGGGGTGCCGTGTGCCGATGTGCTCGATCGAACCGCCGAGGCGGTCAAGCAGGCGGCGGCGAAACTGGTGCCGGTCCGGATTGGCGTGGGGGCCGGACACGAGGATCGTGTGCAGGAGAACCGGCGACTGAAACTCAAGGACGGACGCGAACTGGACGTGCGGCGAGCCTACTCGTTGCCGCCGGATGCCGAGGTGGTGAGCGCGGGGCCGATTGACCCGGAAATCGGCATCCTGAGACTCGATCGGACAGACGGTCGTCCGCTGGCGGTGGTCTACAATTTTGCGATGCACCCGATCATGGGAGCCTCGGCCGGTGGCAACACGGCCGACATCACTGGTTTCTCGTCGAAGGTGATCGAGGACGCTCTGGGCAACGGGGCCATGGCGTTGTTCATGCAGGGCTGCGGTGGAGACATCAATCCGGCTTTCTACAAGGACATCGACAGTCCTCGCGACGCCGAGCCACAAGGGAATCGGCTGGGGCTGAGCGTGATCAGGGCCCTGGCCAAGATTCCCTCCAGGGACGGGGGAGTCCTGAGGCGGATCAACCAGACGTTGACCCTGCCACGGGCTGACCACGCCGAACGGATCGCATCGCTGGAGGCCGAAAAGGCCAGGCTCGTCGGGTCGCTGCGGTCGACCTACCTGAATTTTGACACCTTCCTGAAACTCAACAGCAAGTACCGCCTGTCCCCCAAGTTCCCCTCGACCAACTCGCTGAGTTACCTGAACGAGAAGGCGATAGGCCGGGAGGACTACAAGCGAATGGACGCGATGAACCTGGCGATGATGCGTCGTTACACGCAAAACGTACTGGCGATGGAGGACATCACCCGGATCGAGACCAACCTGCGGCTGTTGCGCAAGCACCAGGCCAACGGCCTGAAACTGGGCAAGCGGACGTTCGACGTCGAGGTGGTCGGCCTGCGGGTCGGCGATTTCGTGATGGTGACCTTCCCCGGCGAGGTGGTGTGCCAGGTGGGGTTGAACATCAAGAAAGCTTCCAAGCACAAGCACACCTTCGTGGCGGCCTACACCAACGGGTACATCTACTACTGCCCGACGGCCGACCAGATCAAGTCGGCCGGTGCGGCGCAGGAAGACAGCGAGTGCATCGTCGCTCCCGCGTGGCAAAAGCTGTGGGAGACACGCGCCGCTGAACTCATTGCCCGGCTGTTGAAGTAGAGAGACCGCGGGCGGTTGGCCGGGGTTCAGGCAAGAATCGGCGAGATGGGCCGGCCACCGTGAGCGATCTCGATTGGTCGACCCAACTGGTCGGGCACCCGCATCGACGGGTTGATTCCCAGGCAGTGGTAAATCGACGCGCAGATATCGCCGGTGTTGACCGGGTCCGAGGCGATGTAGGCGGCCTGGTCGTCGGAGGCCCCGTGCACGGTGCCTCCCTGGATGCCGGCACCACTGAAGAGCACCGAATAGCAGTAAGTCCAGTGGTCACGGCCGGCGTTCTTGTTGTGCTTGGGCGTGCGTCCAAAGTCGCTCATCACAAGCACCAGGGTCTCGTCGAGCAGGCCGCTCTGCTCGAGATCTTCCATCAGGGCGTTGTAGGTGACATCGAGCACCGGCAGGTTGTAGCCACGGAGGATTCCCTCGTTCCGCTTGTGAGTGTCCCAGCACTCGTACTGCAGCTTCAGTCGTTCGTAGTAGCAGTCCCACGTGACGTTGACGAAGCGGACGCCACTTTCGACCAGCCGTCGTGCCACCAGGGCACTCGAGCCGAACAGCGTGCGGCCGTACTTGTCGCGGAGACCGGGATCGACCTGGTCGAGATCGAAGGCGTCCCGGACCGACGACGAGGTGAGGATGCTCCACGCCCGCTCGGACTGTTTGCCGAACGAGACGGTTGCCGGTGATCGGCCGACCCGGCGACGCTGGTCGTCGAGTTGGTCGAGGAGGTTCTTGCGAAGGTTCAGCCGGTCGACGGTCATCCCGTCGGACAACTTGCTGTTGGGGATCTTTGGCTCGCCGCGGAGCACCTGGGAGTGGTAGGGCTTGTCGGGTGGGTTGTCGACGCTGGGCGAGCAGACGGTGTAGAGCGGGTCGTACTGCTTGCCCAGGAATCCGCCGTAGGGGCCGGGACGCCGGATCGACTGGCCCCAGCCGAGGTAGCAGGGCATGTAGATGTAGTCCGGCGAGGCGGGGTCGGGATTCAGGTACTCGCAGACCGATCCCATGCTCGGCGGATAGAAGTCCTCGGTGATCGAGATGTTGGGCAGCTTCCGCTCGTATCCGGTGTAGCTGGGCAGCGTGTTGTGGCAGCCGGACTCGTGGCCGACGGAGCGGACGATGGCCGAGCGGTGCATCCACTTGGCCGAGAGCGGCATCATCTCGGAGATCTCGACTCCCGGTGCACTGGTCGCGATCGGCTGGAAGGGGCCACGGATGTTCTCGGGCGCGCCGGGCTTCAGGTCGTACATGTCCTGGGTGGGAGCTCCACCGAGCAGGTACAGCAGGATCACGCTCTTGGCCTTGCCGCTTCCCGCCAGGGGTTCGTCGGTGGATTCCTGGGCCGCGAGCAGATCCGGTAGCGAGAAACCTGCACCCAGCGTGGTCAACGCTCCGGCGGCCAGGGTCTCGCGACGCGTGATTCCATCGCAGCAGCGACGTGGACTGCCAAGCATCTTCAACATGAACCGGTCTCCAAAAGAGGTCCACCCGTGGAACTGATCGTCAGCCCAGGGGAGTGAACTCCTGCCGGAACCAGTTTTACCCGGTTCCGGTGGGGCCTTTCAATCCCGTTGTCGCTGGTTTCAATTGCAGCGAAAGTGGAATGGCCAGCAGGGCGATGACGGCGACGACGGCCAGCGCCTGGTTCAGCGAGGTGAAATCCGAGAGCACGCCGCAGGCGACCGGCGAGACGGCACCCGAGGCGATCACGACGGTGTAGAAGATCCCGAAAGCCCGGGACTGGTGCTCCGGGGTGACGTAGTCGGCGACACTGCCGTAGAGCACCGAGGAGGTGCCGTTGAGAGCGGCTCCGATCACCGGCAACAGGAAAAGCGTCAGGTCCGACGGAATGACCAGCAGGGCCAGGATGCCACCGCCGGTGACGATCTCGGTGATCCAGACCGTCGGGAGAACTCCCAGTCGCTGGGCACTGACTCCACAGAGAAACTTGCCGGCGGCACCACCGCCGAAGAGCAAACCCAGGGCCAGTCCCACAGTGGACTGTGATTCGCCCTGTGCGATCAGCAGGAACGGCAACAGTGTCAACAGCCCGTAGCGAGTGATGGTGTCGAATACCGCGATTGTCGAGAGAACCACGAACCGTCGCTTGTCGTGAATGCCCTGGACCCGGCTGCCGGTCTCGTCGGACGGTGTTGACGTTTGTTCGGGGACGCCGCCGACGTTGAGCCGCTTGAGCACGACGAAGAAGCCAGCCGCCGAGGCGACTGTCAGCAAACCGAATCCGGCTGCGATCGGTCGCCAGGCGACGTGGGCCAGTGCCAGGCCACCCAGGACGGGAAACAGCATCTTGCCGAGATCCCCGGCGAAGTTGTAGGTGCCAATCGCGATTCGGCGTCCGTCGGCCCCGTAAGCCCGCGAGACCAGGGTTGATCCCAGCGGATGCTGAACCGAGGACCCCAGCCCGGCAACGACCAGGGTCACCGCCAGCATGGTTTGGCCACCGGGCAAACCCATCAACAGGAAGCCCAGGCCGGCCACGACCGTGCCACCGATCAGCAGCGATCTTTCTCCGGTGCGTTCGGCCAGGATCCCCGTGGGCACCTGGAGAATGGCCAGGGCAACAAAGTAGAACGTGATCAACAGGCCCAGTTGCGAGCGGGATGTCTGGAAGGCCGTCTGCCAGACCGGCAAAAAGACGTACAACACGTCGGCCAGGCCATCGTGCAACAGGTGGCAGACACAAACCGACAACAGCAACCGGGTTTTGCCGGCCGCCGGAGTGTCCGTCCGATGGTTGCCATCCTGGTCTGAGACGTTCATGGGCAAGTCGACAGGCCGGACGGGCTGGAGGCTGGGCTCTGGATGGGGCGTTGGACACATCACCAGGGGGCGTCCCGTTGGTGATTTCCATCGACGCGGGGTTCGGTTTGAACATCGTGCGACACGACGGACCTCTCATAACCTAATGTTCCCCCGCAGGCGATTGCCACCGGAGGCCGTTGCATTCGGTCGGCCGATCCCCGCCACCGGGTCGAAAACCACCGGGGGCTTTGGGGTATACTGGCCCCGCACCGACAGACCCGGAAACCGTTTCGCGAGATGAACCGATGGCACACACACGACGAGCATTCCTCAAGACCACGTCTCGAATCCCGGTGGCAGCAGCCGGCCTGTGGGCCGGAGCCAGCACCGTTTTTGCCGACGACAAGA
>PBOU01000048.1 GCA_002724415.1 Planctomycetaceae bacterium | reverse complement strand
TTCGTTTCGTGCTGCCGGAGCAGGGGGGACGCATCAATTACGCAAAACTCATCTCGTTATTTCACCAGGGTGGTTACCGCCGTGATGTGTGTGTCGAGGTCAGTGGCCAAGTGTGGTCCCAACCCGGTTACGATCCCGTCCAAGCTGCCAAGTCCAGTTACCAACATCTGGCGGCTGCATTTACCAAAGCCAATGTCAAACGGGCCAGATGAGCCCACTCACGCACCCTCACATCACTCACCGGAACGCACGTTCATCGCACCAGCCACACCTCTTGTCGATTCCATTGCCATCGAGGTTCCTACCATGATCCGTCCACGCCCTGCCGCATCATGTTTCCTTCTCGCCATTGCATCTGCAGTGTCTCTACTGGCCGCCACAGTCACAGCCGGAGAACCCAGCACCAGGAGAGGAATCACCGTCTTGAACCCCAAGGCACTGTCCGGTGCCGAGGTGCACGCCGTACGCACACCTCTTGGAATCCCAAACGACTACAAACCCTTCATCACACAACTCAAGAGTGGCGACCTACTGACGGTTGCCTTTTGTTTTGGCCCGATCCCGGGCGTCAAGGGCTATGCGGAGCGAGCCATCTTCTGGCGATCCAAGGACGGGGGAAAAACGTGGGGCCCGCGAGAGGAACGATTAGACATCCAGGGAAGAGAATTCGGTTTGACAACATTCTCAGACGGATCACTCTTGATGACCTGTCATTGGCTTGCCCGCGACGCCTTCAACCCATCCAAGCACACCCACAGCAAGATTTTCCGATCGACCGATGAGGGCCACACCTGGTCGGAAATCCGTATCGGACCTGACGGATTCCCTGACAAGGCCGCAACGGTCGCCGACTGGATGGGATTCGAGATCCCCGACCCGAAACGACCGGGAAAACTTCTCTCGTGCATCGGAATCAGCATGCAGGAAGGCCACAAGGACGCGCCCAAGGTCGTTCGAATCTGGAGATCAGCTGACGGAGGAAAAACATGGGATCGCACACTGAGGCCAGACACGCAAGGTTGGGTTGATGTTGATGGGTTCTTCTCTCAAACCGTCACGTTCCGCACCAGAACCGGCAAGATACTCCACCCCGTGCGTGTCGACCGAACCGGACCACACTGGCACATCCCCGGAACTCCCGAGAGCCTCAAAAAGGAAAGCGGCGACCAGGGCGATCGGATGATGCTCTGGGAGTCCCGAGACAGTGGCCGCACCTTCCATCGCCACAACAAGGTGGGCAACTTTGGGACGTACGGAGAAATGTATCCGAGGTTTCTTACGCTCAAGGACGGCCGAATTCTCTTGACCTTCACCGTCCGCAGCAATTCGACCGACGGACACCCTCTCGGCCTTCGCGCCATCCTCAACGACAATGACGGGACCAGTTGGAATTTCCGCAACGACCGCATGGTCATCAGCGACGTGAACACGGGAGCCAGTGGTGGAGGTTTTGGAAACACCATCCAGACGGCCGACGGCTCNCTNGTGTCGGTCTACAGCTATCGCGGCAAAGGCGGAAAAACCCATATTGAAGCAGCACGCTGGACTCTTCCTTCCAAAAAGTGATCGCCGCCACATNGGTACATCCGTCACTCATTTTCTGGTCCAGNATTCGCAGGCCNTGTCAAAAAAGTCACCAAACACTGACCAGTTGTCGCCGNTNCAAATCCAACACCGCCAANCCGGGCATTTGACGACAGCAACCNCAAAGGACAAAAGATGACCTTTTCGCGACGTGATTTNCTCACAAGTACCATCGCCGGNGCAACCACTGCCGGCCTGGCCGGGCGGCTAACACCACTGCACGCNGCTNNGAANAAACGCAGATTGAAAATCGCGGCNATCACAACGATCTACTTCAAGTACTCCCACGCGCAACACATCGTTGACCGTTTTCTTGAGGGGTACAGTTGGGAAGGGCGGCATCATCGCCCCGACATGGACGTTGCCTCNCTGTATGTCGAGCAAGTGGGCGAGAACGATNTGAGCCGCGAACGCCTGAAACGCTTTCCGGGNATGAAACACGCCGAGACCATCGAGCAGGCTCTCACGCTGGGCACCGNTTCCCTGGCTGTCGACGGAGTGCTCTTGATCGGCGAACACGGCAATTTTCCAGTCAACGAAAAAGGGCAGACTCTCTACCCTCGTTACGAATACTTCAAACAAATTGTCGATGTTTACCGAAAGAGCGGCCGGACTGCCCCGATTTTCAATGACAAACATCTCTCTTGGAATTGGAAATGGGCGAGAGAGATGTACGACACCGCCCAGAAAATGGATTTCGGCTTCATGGCCGGTTCTTCAATGGCGGTCGGCAGACGGATGCCGGCAGTTGATCTTCCCTGGAAGGCCAAGATCCGCGAATCCCTCGTTATGCGGCCCGCCTGGCTCGACGGCGGCGACATTCACACACTCGAAGCCCTACAGGCGATTATTGAACGCCGGAACAAAGGTGAATCCGGCATTCAGTGGGTCGAGGCACTCACCGGTGACCGTTTTTGGAAAGCCATGGAAGCCGGATCCTGGGACAAGGGTGGATGGGACAATCAACTCATGGAAACCGCGTTCACGCGGAGCAACATGATCCAGGTCGTCCGCAACAATTACGGTGTCGTCCTCCCAACCGTCGCTGACCTGAAACGGATGGCCCCACAATCCTACGCCTACCGATTCCAGTACAACGACGGAACGCGTGCCACTGCATTGGCTTTTCAGGAGTCACCCGGGCAGGGCCGGATCCTCAGCGACACACCGGTTGCAGTGAAGCTGAAAAACGACTCCATCTTTTCGACGCTCGTCTACCTGCCGTACTACACGATGCGGAACTTCTTCAATCCTCTCGTCAATCATATGGAAACACTGTTTTCCACCGGAAAATCTCCATATCCGATCGAAAGGACCCTGTTGACGACGGGCATGACAGCGGCAGGCGTCGAGTCACTGTTCCAGAAACAGAAACGGATCGAGACTCCACACCTGGCAATCAAGTACAAGTCGACCGAAGAATCGACCTTTTGGCGAACATAACGAACCGTCCTACAAGCCGACGAATTCGCCTTCCTGTGCGATTCCAATACCGGCAGAAGACACCCGTTTGGCCTGACGGGTTCCCGGGCAGGAAACCGGGTTGCTGTGATTAAGATGAACCAAACGGATTTCGACGGACCGTTCCTCGACCACTCTTGAGTACTCGGCCAGGTGATCATTGATTCGCGGGTGCGGAATCTTTGCCAGGTTGCGGCCGGGCAATTCGCTGTCGTCAAAAAATGTGCCGTCCAGCCACGCCACGTCGACATCAATCAGCCAATCGGTCCACCCTTCCGGCCAACGATCGATATCCGGCAGCCACAGCACGCGCCGCGATGGCCCCTCGATACGAAACGCCACGGTTTCAGAGAACTCGTCCCGATGTGGCACCAGGATCGGCTGCACCGCCAATTGTCCTCCCAGTTGAACCGGCGATCCCGCCGACAATTCGTGAAGAACAACTCGCCTCTCCTTCACCAATGATGCCCACGGCTGATTCATTTCCAGGAATCCGGCCATACGAGGCATCACCCACAGTGGTACGCCATCACCCGACATCACTTCTCGACCGAGGTTCACCAGGCCGGCGTAATGCCCCACGTGCGCGTGCGTCAAAAAGATTCCGTCCGGTGTTTCCCCGGTCCGGTTGGCCGCCCCACGGTTCAATTCCGCCAATTGCGAACCGAATTCCGGGGTGGCGTCAATCATCCATCGACCGCCTTTTCCATCGACCAGGCCCAGGCAGCTGGGCCTGCGCGCGGTTGCCGGGTTGCCACGCCCCGCCCGGCAGGCTTCGCAATCGCACCCCGCCTGCGGCAACCCTCCGTCCTGGGCAGTCCCCAAAACGATCACGCCCGGGGATTTCGAATGGTGCGATTCAACAGGCACACCGTTCCCTCAACGACATGATGCACTTGCACTTTTGACTGCAATTCCGTGACACATCCCCGTCCACACTTCGCCCTCCTTCGACAAGCTTGTTCGTTCGTCGCGGCCAACCGAGCGTTGGGAGCAACCACCTGATTCCCCACACGTTTTTCTCATCGTCACTCAATATTGATTAGGATAGCGTGTCCGCCAGGACAGATGTCTCCTTCCGAATCCTCTGCGCCACAAAAGCGGTGCCCGAACAGTATGACGATTCCACGCAAAGCACTACCCGTTGCACTGTCAATCGCCTTTTTCCTGGCAGGCCCCTCGCTGGCACAGGACAAGCACTGGGCATTTCAACCGATCACTCCCCCCCGCATCCCTGCCGGTCAACATCCAATCGACGCCCTGGTGAGTCGCACGTTACGGACGACGGAATTCCAAGCTGTCCCACCGGCCGACCTGCACACACTGGTCCGCCGCCTGTGTTATGACCTGCACGGACTTCCCCCGACTCCTGTGCAACAAAAGATCGCCCAACACAAGGGCCTTGGTGCTCTCGCCGACGTACTGTTGGCCTCTCCGCACTACGGCGAAAGATGGGGGCGTCATTGGCTGGACGTGGCCCGTTACGCGGATACCAAGGACGGAGTGCTGATGTACGGCGACACGAGGATCCGGCCATTCGCCTACACCTACCGAGACTACGTCATCCGGTCGTTCAATCAGGACAAGCCGTTCGACCGCTTTGTCCACGAACAACTCGCCGCTGATCAACTGGGATTGGGCCACGCGTCCCCGGACCTCGCGGCCATGGGGTTCTTGACGCTCGGCCGGATGTTCGACCGCAACCGTCACGACATCATCGACGACCAGATTGACGTCGTCACACGTGGCCTCCTTGGCCTGACAGTCGCCTGCGCGAGATGTCACGACCACAAGTTTGATCCGATCCCGACCGCTGATTACTACTCGCTGTACGGAGTTTTCGCCAGCAGCGAGGAACCCGTCGAACGGCCGCGGATCGAGACCCCCAGCAAACGTGGACTGCCATTCGAGGCCGACTACAAGAAGCAATTGGCGAAGGTCAACTCGATGCTCGGCCAACAACACGTGGCGTTGATGGCGACCGCACGGGAACGCACCGCGCGTTACCTCCTGAAGGTCGCGACCTCTGCTCCGGACATCAGCGAAACCTCCATTTTCTTCCTCTCGCTTCTGCCAAAACAACTCCGACCTCAAATCGTGCACCGTTGGCGGAAACATATCGCCGACCACTCCCGCTCCGGCGACCCGGTGTTTGGCCCGTGGCATGACCTGCTGGCTCAACGCCCCCCCGGATCCCTGCAGGTGACACTGTCGAAGGAACTTCAATCCAAGTGGAAACAGCAAGATGTAGACCCTCGAATTCGTGTCGCACTTGCCCAGGCTTCTCCGACAACTGTGGGAGCCGTTGTGGGAATTTACGACAGGGTCCTGCAGGCGGCCGCGTCCGACCAAACACTCCCGGAAACTGACCCGTTGCGAAGCCTCCTGGTCGGCAAACGCAGTCCCACCTGGTTTCCGTTACGACAAACCTGGTACTACATGTCCCGCAAGGACAAGGATGCCTACCGGGGGCTTGTCAGGGGATTGGACATTCTTGCTGTGAAATCGCCGCACGCGGCCGCTCGCGCGATGTCACTGACTGACACCGACGAATTGTTTTCGCCAGTCATTTTCCGTCGCGGAGACCCGACACTCCCGGGACGCGGCGTGCCCCGCCAATTCCTTGAGGTCCTGGCTGGAAAACACGCAAAACCGTTTCCCAATGGTTCGGGCCGACGGGATCTCGCATTCGCCATCACGTCCCCCGACAACCCACTGACCGCCCGTGTCCTCGCCAACCGGATCTGGATGCATCATTTCGGCGAACCTCTTGTGCAGACTCCCAGCGACTTTGGGCTTCAATCAGAACGGCCTGTTCAGATGGAATTGTTGGACTTCCTGGCCGACCAGTTGACTCGTGGCGACTGGCGACTCAAGTCGTTGCACAAACTGATTGTGACTTCTGCCACATGGCAACAGAGTTCGCTGGTCCCAAACAGCGACACCTTCACCAAACAACTCAGCGCCGACCCCACGAATTCGTACTTGTGGAAAGCCAATCGGCGCAGACTGGACCTCGAAGCCTTTCGTGACACTCTGTTGGCCGTTTCGGGCCAACTGGACCCGGCGATGTTCGGTCGTCCCGCCTCCATCACCTCTCCCGAGAATCGACGCCGGACTGTCTACTCGATCGTTGAACGACAGAACATCCCGGACGTTGTTCGCAACTTCGACTTTGCCAGCCCGGACTGTTCCATTGGTCGACGGCAGATCACCACCGTCCCGCAACAGGCACTCTTCCTGCTCAACTCCGACTTCGTCACTCGAACCGCCAGTGCCCTGGCAAAACTAACGGAGGCCGCACCAACTGGGAACTCCGCAGTTGACCGATCACAGGACCGGATTGACACGATGTATCGATTGACGTTTCAGAGATCGGCGACGGCCGAAGAACGTTCACTTGGCCGGACTTTTTCGTCTTCTCGCGGCTGGGCACAATACGCCCAGGTATTGCTGATGACCAACGAACTGATGTTTGTCGACTAGAATCCGACGATGCTCCGGTGGCCAAACATCCTGAAGTCCCTTTTTCACAATTGGTTCGATTGACGGCCGCACCACGCACAAGCCAATCCCCCTCCCACCCTCTGCCGGTTGACCGGGGCGGCATGTCGACCTGCTGGCCAAAGACCTGAAAACACACCCAGATGGGCTGTTCGAAACTGTTTTCCAAGTCGAGGTACTTTCGAGTGATCGATTCCCCTCACTTTCCGACTCCGTTCCTGTCACGGCGAGATGCACTCGCAAACCTGGGGACGGGGATTGGCCTGTTGGCTTTGCCTGCCCTCCTTGAAGCCAAGTCGACCGCACTAGAGCCTCGCTCTGCACACCACCAGCCTCGCGCAAAACACATCATTCACATCTACCTCAACGGCGGTCCGTCGCAGGTCGACACCTGGGACCCAAAACCGTTGCTTGACCGCCACGGCGGCCGGCCCATCCCCGTCGGGAACCTGACCACCGAACGGGAAACCGGCGTCGCGCTGGCGTCTCCGTTCCGATTCCAGCAATACGGCGACAGCGGTTTGTGGTCGAGTACGGTGTTCGAAAAGACCGCATCACAACACGCCGACCGACTCTGTGTCATCCGCTCGATGCACTCCAACACGCCCAATCATGAACAAAGCATGCGTCTGATGAATTGTGGCGATGAACGCTTGTCTCGCCCCAGCTACGGCAGTTGGCTGACCTACGGCCTGGGCACCGAAAACCAGAACCTCCCGGGCTTTGTCACGCTGTGCCCGGGGCTTCCCGTTGCCGATTTCTCCAACTGGCGATCGTCATTCCTCCCCGGCGTTTACCAGGGAACCTATCTCGACACGCGCAAAAAGAAGGTCGAACAACTGGTCGCCAACATTCGAAACAAGACGTTGTCCCTGACCGATCAACGCCACCAGCTCGACCTGCTCGCCAAGCTCAACCAGCGGCACCGGCGCACACGGCGAGATGATTCGCTCCTGGAGGCGAGAATCGAATCATTCGAACTGGCTTTCCGAATGCAACTGGAAGCAACAGACGCACTGGACATCTCACGAGAAACCCAGTCGACCCACACTCTCTATGCCACGGACACGGTCCACGGACGGCAGATGTTGATTGCGAGACGATTGGTCGAACGCGGCGTCCGCGTCGTGCAGTGTTACCATGGCGACGTCCAACCCTGGGACTCACACGAAAACCTGGCGGTCCAACACGCAAAGCTGGGTCGCCAGGCTGATGGCCCAATCGCGGCCCTGTTGACCGACCTGGCACAACGCGGATTGCTCGACGAAACGCTTGTAATCTGTGGTGGCGAATTCGGCCGGACACCAGCCGTCGAAATTCCGCTTGACGCAAAACGCAACCCGACCGGTCGCGACCACAACCACCACGGCTACACCGTCTGGATGGCCGGAGGAGGAATCCGGGGCGGAATGACTTACGGGACCACCGACGATTTCGGCTACCGTGCTGTTGAGAACCCGGTCCATGTGCATGACCTTCACGCCACGATGCTTCACCTGATGGGATTCGACCACGAAGAACTGACCTACCACCATGCCGGCCGTGACTTCCGCCTGACCGACGTCCATGGCCGGATTCTTCATGAACTCATGGCCTGATTCGCCTACCCGCCCCCCTCACTCACCGCGGTCTGTTTCGTGTCGTCAAACCCCAATCTCAAACGCTGGCAATGGATCACGGCCGGCTCCCTGTTCACCGGTTACGCCGCCTACTACATCTGCCGCTCCAATCTTTCCGTTGCGACCCCTTTACTTCTGGCCGAATACGCTGACCGTGGCCTGACCAAAGAGGGAATGGGGCTGATCGCATCAGCCGGAGTCGCCACTTATGCAATCGGCAAGGTCATAAACGGCCTTCTTGCCGACCGTCTCGGAGGCCGGCCGTTATTCCTGGGCGGTCTGTTCGCATCGATCGCCTGCACCATCATTTTCGCCGCGTCCGGAAACCTCTGGGCTCTGGCCGGGGTCACCGTATTTGCGGCCATCTGGGCCGCCAACCGTCTATTTCAATCCACCGGCTGGGTGGCACTGGTCAACATTTCCTCCCGCTGGTTCCCCGTTTCACGACACGCCACCGTCATGGCGTTTCTCTCCTGCAGTTTCCTTGCTGGCGATGCCGCAACACGAGCCTACCTCGGTGGAGTCATTCGACTCGGAGAAACGCAGGACACGTTGGACTTCCTGGCCGACTGGCGAGCAGTGTTCCTGATCGCTGCCGGCACCAGCGCGGTGATCGGCCTGGCCCTCACACGATTGCTCAAGCCCACTCCGGCCGACATTGGCTTCGAAGAACCTTCGGCCAACCCCACCAATATTTTCGGAGACACCGAGCAACCCAACATTCGGGTACCACTCGCAGAATTGCTACGCCCCTTGATGCGAAGCCCTTTGTTTTGGACCGTCTGCCTGACCAATTTCAGCCTGACACTGATCCGGGAAACCTTCAACTTCTGGACCCCAACCTTTCTCGCCGAAGAAGCACTTCTTTCGCCCGGCCAAGCGGCAGCCGCCAGCCTCAGTTTTCCGCTTGTGGGAGCCGCATCGGCATTGATTGCCGGCGTCTTGTCTGACCGTCTGGGGGGCCGGCATGGTCGGGTCATGGTCCCATCTGTCTGCGGCCTCATCGTCTCACTCGGTTTGCTTGGATCCCTCAACCTCACCGGCCGTCCCATCATGGCCATTTCACTCGTGTGCATGGTCTCGTTCTTCCTTCTCGGCCCCTACAGTTACCTCTCGGGCGTCATGGCCCTCGACATCGGAGGAAAACACGGCAGCGGGACCGTCTCGGGGCTCAGCGATGCAGCGGGATATGGCGGCGCAATATTGTCTGGCTATACCATCGGAATACTGGCCGAACGATTCGGATGGAGCGCTGCGTTTCTTAGCCTTTGCGGAATTGCCCTGTTGGGACTGCTCGCGGCAATCTGCTACTGGCGCCTCAATGAGCGACTTCTTAATGCTCCGCCCAACTCCGCCACGCCAACCACACCACCGGAAAACTGAACCATGGACGCCTCATCGGAACCGACGCCCGCGATCTCCTCGATCCGCTCCCAACTGGCACACATTTTTGCCCAGCACGGCGGCGACCTCTACGGTGGCGAATCGGTCACTCAACTCGACCACGCGCTTCAAGCCGCCCAACTGGCACAGCAGCAGGACCGTCCAGCTTCTGAGATCGTCTCAGCGTTGCTCCACGACGTGGGGCACCTGTTACACGACCTTGGGGACGATTGCGCGCAACGAGGCATCGACGACACCCATGAAGAGGCCGGGGCAGCCTGGCTGATCGCCGAACATGCATTCCCCCCATGTGTCACCGAACCAATTCGACTGCATGTTCCTGCCAAACGTTTCCTGTGTGCCGTCGATGCCGGTTACCATGCCGAACTGTCTCCCGCTTCTCAGTTGAGTCTCTCACTCCAGGGAGGGCCATTCACCGAACTGGAAGTGGCCGCCTTCAGGGAAACCCCCTACAGTGAGGCTGCCGTCCGTCTCCGCCGTTGGGACGACCTTGCAAAAGTGCCCGGGCAGGACACGCCCCCCCTGGAACATTTTCTCGCGATGATCGATTCCTCATTACTGAACCCCCAATGACAATCTCGCAGCCCACACCGAATGCAGCCCCTATTCAACTCGTCATCTTTGACTGGGCCGGAACGATTGTGGATTACGGTAGCCTTGCTCCGGTCTACGCCTTTGACGCAGCGTTTCGCACACATGGTGTCGAACTGACTCATGAAGAGATCCGCGGCCCGATGGGACTTCACAAGAAGGACCACATACGCGACCTCTTCCAACTCGAGACTGCAGCCAGCCAGTGGAAGGCGCAACACGGCCGCGACTGGTCCGAAGAGGACGTCAACACCATCTACGACTCGTTTCTGCCTCTCCAGGTGGAACAGGCACAAACCTTGTCGGGCCTGATCCCTGGGGTTGTCGAGTGTTTCGAAACACTCAAGAGCCGAGGAATTACCGTAGGATCCTCCACCGGATACCCCCGTGTTGTCGCCGGCCCCACGATTGAAGCCGCAGCCAGCCAGGGATTTCACCCGGATTTCACTGTCTGTGCTGACGAAGTGCCTGCCGGAAGGCCCGCTCCCTGGATGATTTACCGCAACATGGAGCAACTCGGCATCTTTCCTCCCACCTCGGTCTTGAAAGTCGGTGACACGATTCCCGACATCGAAGCTGGGATCAACGCGGGAGTCAGAACCATTGGGGTCACTCAAACCGGCAGCGAAGTCGGTCTTTCACAGGCCGACTGGGAACGACTGGACAGCGAGTCCCAGGAATCCGCCGTAGCTCGGGCCAGCGAATTATTCGTTCAATCCGGGGCCGACGGTGTCCTCGCCTCAATCGCAGAACTCCCCGCGTGGCTCGACCAACACGTTTCCTGACCCACCCGAGTCACACACATGGATTCCGATTACCTGCTCCTGACCCCCGGACCGTTGAGCACAACGCCGGGCGTCCGAAAAGCGATGAACCGGGACGTCTCCACCTGGGATAGCGAATACAACTCTGTTGTGCAGACTATCCGCCGCCGCCTGGTCGAGTTGGCAGGCAACGTTTCCGACTCATCCGCAGTCCTCATGCAGGGCAGTGGAACCTTCGGTGTCGAAGCCACCATCGGCTCAGCCGTACCTCCTGACGGCGAACTTCTGGTCGTGTCCAACGGTGCGTACGGCGCCCGGATGCTGACGATCGCCAAACGTCTTGGCATCAGATCGGTACCGGCCCATTTCGACGAGACGGAGCCAGCGGCCCCCGACACGATAGCCAACCTGCTCAGGACACACCCCGCGGTGACTCACGTCGCCGTCGTTCATTGCGAAACCACCAGCGGAATGATGAACCCGGTCGAGATGATTGGCGAGGTCGTTTCGCGGGCAGGCCGTTCGTTCATCGTCGACGCCATGTCCTCTTTTGGTGGCATCCCGATGTCGCTCGACAGTCTTTCAGCCGACTACATCATCTCCTCGGCCAACAAGTGCATCCAGGGAGTGCCCGGTTTCTCGTTTGTCGTGGCACGCAACGCAGCTCTTGAGGCAACTGCCGGCCGTGCCCGATCTCTGTCCCTGGACCTTCACGGCCAGTGGCAGGAAATGGAAACGCACCAGGGCAAATGGCGATTCACATCGCCCACCCACACGGTCCTGGCATTCGCCCAGGCACTTGATGAACTCGATGCCGAAGGCGGGGTCGCCGCACGTTTTACACGTTACACCGACAACCAGTCCCGCCTGGTGACTGGAATGCAAGAGATCGGTTACCAAACACTGCTGCCGATCGCCCTGCAATCCCCCATCATCACGTCATTTCACGACCCTGTTCCCGATTTTCAATTCCAACAATTTTATGACGAACTCAAGGAGCGGGGTTTTGTGATCTATCCCGGAAAAGTGACCCGGTCCAACACTTTTCGCATGGGAACAATCGGAGACATCCATCCGGCCGACATTGAACGCCTTTTGGCCGCCGTCGGGGACGTGTCCGCGAAAATGGGCTTTTTTCCCAATCGCACGTCTCAACCAACAGGACTCGGTGAATGAGCCGCACCTGCACCGTCTCTTTATTCCAGGGCCCGGGGAATGGATTCACCTCCAACAATTTCGAGTTGGAACCGGCAGCCCGCGGCGAAGTACTTGTCGCCGTAACGGCTTGCGCCCTGTGTCGCAGCGACCTCCACACGATCGCCGGCAGACGACCGTGCCATACTCCCGCCGTGCTCGGCCACGAGATTGTCGGCAAGGTTGTCGAAACGGGCGGGCCGGTAAACGATTGGAACGGCCGACTGCTCCAACCGTCCGACAGGGTAACCTGGACTATCGCCGCATCCTGTCACGAGTGTTTTTACTGCCGCAACGACCTTCCGCAAAAATGTGAGCAACTGGTCAAATACGGACACTCCGAAATGGGACCACGCGGCCCCCTGGGAGGGCTGTCCACCCATTGCCGACTGCTCCCCGGAACGAGCATCTTCACGATTCCCGCCCCCCTCACAGACCAACAGGTTGTCCCAGCCAATTGTTGCACCGCAACGTCGGTGGCCGCCGTTCGGCGAGCCGGACCGATTCGCAATGCGACGGTGCTTGTGATGGGCGCCGGGTCGTTGGGAGTCACGGTAGCCGAGTACTCCTTACGAGAAGGCGCCGAAGCAGTCGTCCTGGTTGACATCGACGCCGAACGGTTGAAATCCGCAGAGACGATCGCCGGCGTCACCGTGTACCACAACAACCCGCCCGTCGACGCCATGCCCGAGCCACTCAGCCAACTCACCAATGGCCGCGGCGCCGACATTGCAATCGACGTGTCGGGAGCCACCTCCGCCGTCGCGTCCGCCCTCGACTGGCTCCGCACCGGAGGACGCGCCGTCCTGGTAGGCAGTGTGTTCCACAGCCCACCACTCGAACTCGACACGGAATCCATCGTCCGAAAAATGCTCACCATCACGGGACTCCACAATTACCGTCCCGAAGACCTGGCAGAAGCACTTGCGTTTCTCAGCGAATTGCCGGAGTCCGCTCGTTCGTTGTCACTGGCCGGAACTGCCTTTTCGCTTTCGGAAATCGACAACGCGGTCGCAGCCGCCGATTCCAACGAACACCTTCGCGTCGTGGTCACGCCGTCCACCTGACGCAACCGAACGACACGTCGCCTCACCACGGACTCACACCATGACGCGCATGTCAAAAGCACTCCTGCTGTTTCTGTTGGCGACAATCACAACAAGCAGTTCCGCCAGTGTGGCCCCCGCGACCAAACGACCGAATTTTCTGTTCCTCGTCTCCGAGGACAACTCGATCCACTATCTCAGGTTGTACGGTGCTCAAAACGGAACGACACCGACAATTGACGGCCTCGCCCGGCACGGACTTGTTTTCAACCATGCCTTTTCCTGCAGCCCAGTCTGTTCGGTGGCCCGTTCAACACTTGCCACGGGCATTTTTGCTCCACGTGGTGGATTTCAATATCACCGCAAAATCAAGCCGGCCACACTTCCGAGAGGGTTTCTCCCGTGGTCCGGGACCCTCAAACAGGCCGGTTATTACACCACCAATCGCAGAAAAACCGACTACAACTTCCAGTTCTCCATCAAGCGACTCTGGAACGCCTCTTCAGGCAAAGCAACCTGGAGAAATCGACCGACCAAACAGACCCCGTTTTTTCACATGCAATCCTTTGGGCAATCTCACGAGAGTTCTTTGCATTTT
>PBOU01000047.1 GCA_002724415.1 Planctomycetaceae bacterium | reverse complement strand
GGGGGGGGGGGCTTCATTTTATGACCCTTGCCCCGCTTTGTGGCACCCTGGCACAGGGTGCCACAAAGCGCAGTGAGCCGACTACGGCGTTCCCGGCCTGGCCGAATCAGCAGCCGTCTTCGACCATCAAGATCGTCGACGAGAAATCGGCCATCCCGCGCTTCGCTCCGCACCAGCTTTTCGAGTTTCGCCCGCACCGTCCGGGTCTCGGCATCCTGGTTCTTTCCCTGTGGGTCCACCTTCGATCCGTCAACAAGCAGCTCGATGAAATCGGGCGTCCCGTCACCGATGGATCCGCGGAGAGTGAACTCGCGACCGCCGCCAGGCAGGTTCACAGAAAAATGTCGCCCGGCTATCACCGACTCGGCCCGGTCAGGCACCTGGCCAAACCGCCCGAACCCGGTCACCACCTCGACCATGTTGTCCCAGCTGACCTGGAACACCGCGATCACGGCCACGACCAACAGCACGACAACAACCTTGAAGGTCATCATCTTCTCGATCACCCGGTAGATCGTCCCACCAAAAATCAGGGGCAAAAAGGCGACCAGAAAGATCACGTACCCCAGCACCTTGACCCACTCCGACTCGGTCATCGTGATTCCGAGCAGCGTGTAATCCAGGTCGGTCGGCAAATGACCAAACACCGCGGCGGCGAACGGCACCGCGGCGTTGGCTGCCATGAACGGCCAGATGTTGCAGATTTCCAGTACCAGGTAAATCGGCAACCAGAACCGGGGACCGGGCGTGGTCCGAAAATACCCCACCACGATCGGCTCGCCACAATACAACGCGTACCGCATCACCTCGATGTTGAAGAAGACCTGGCCAAGAATCGAAAGCGTGGCCAACCACAGCAACGTGCCACCGTACTGGGCACTGACTGCCGGGCCGAAGAGCCATTCGCCCGCGCCGATGGCCACACCCGCCATCAGGATTCCCGGACCGATCAACGTCGGCAACTTTTTCCAGTTCATCACCGGGGGTGACGGCAGGTCACCAACATCCCACGGCTGGAGTGCGCCTCCGGTTCGCTTGCCTGGCTCCACGGTCGACTCCGACAACTGCTGATGGTCGGGCTCGGTCATGATTCCTCAAAGACTACCGCCAGAGGCAGCAAAACCGCCATCTGGAACCAGGAATAATCCTACAGCCTCCGTTTGAGCCGGACGGTGCCAACGCGGCGGCCATCGATGTCGATCTCGTCACCAGCCCCGTCGGAACAGAACCCGTTGGCCTCAAACTGGATCCTCTTGGGTTCATCCTCGACTGATGTCACCACCAGGGCCTCGCTGGCACCCTCACCACTGGCCCATGCCAATGCCGCCTCGATCAATTCTCGCCAGGCCGCCCGCGCCACGCGGTGCACGAAACCATCGATCTGTGCCGTCCATCCGTCCTTGTCCCGCGTCATTTTCAATGGCCTGACACTACACAACCCCACCAGGCGACGATTCTCACTCCAACCACAAAACCACGCCCCACCACCCACGGCCAACTCGGCGTACCGCGGATACAAGCCCATGCAGGAATCCTGCCGTGCGTACCGGGTCGACAACAATCCGAGATTGGCGTCGAGAATTTGCTCGCTGTGAGGGATCAGCAAAAGTGGAATCATGGGAATTCGAGCATGGGCCGTACCAGGACTGACCGTCACCGGACCACCAACACCCCGAAACCAGTCGACCAGGAATTCCTCGGGCGACAGATCCGCCGTGACGTTGGCATACACCGTGCTGCCAGCCAGCCGCCGCCAGCCCAGCCGGTTGTAGACTCTTGCGGCCGCGGGATTGACCGTTCCCAGGAACAATGCCTCACCGCCCTCGGCACGGAACAGGTCCCTTGCCTCACGGCACAACCGCTCGGCCAGGCCCTGTCGACGACAATCCACCGCCGTGGCCACCCCACCCAGCCCACCCAGTTCCTTCTGCTCAATCGACACCGTCAACTGACAGGTCGCCGCCAGCCCAGCCGGACCCGCCGATGCCGGAACCCGCCTCAGGCACCACACCGTGTCACGATTGCGGCCCACCTCGACGCCATTGCCCAGCACGTCCCGGGCCTCCTCGAACGAGGTCCCAAACGTCTCCTCCCAGAAAACCGCCAGTTCATTGGCAAGTCCAGATGACACCGGTGCCCGTTCAATCTCGATCACCTGTTTGTCGCTCATCCTTTTGCCCCGAGCCGCAAGTACGTGGAGAGCCACTGGTTCATCCGCGCGAAAGCCCTCGGCGGAATCGCATGCCCACGACGGTGGTTGTACAGTCCCAGCCTGGGACGATTTCCATACAACCGCCAGGCAGGAAGCGCCGCCTCAACCAATGGCCAGGTGCGATCTCCATCCGATGCCGATGGACTTGAATTCTCCCCGGCGAGAATCAGGAACGGGCGCGGCGCCACCAGGGCCAACAACTGGTGGTGATTCAACGGGAATCGGTCATCATCGATCCCCTGGCCAAGGTACCACGGTGCATTCCAGTTGGTGAAACGGAAACCCATCCCACCCTCGCTGGCCACCGTCGCGGCAATTCGCTCATCGAAGGCTGCCAGGTAAAGAGCCTCTTTGCCGCCAAGAGAATGCCCGGTGGCACCGATGCGGTTTGCATCGACTGCTGGCAACCCCGCCAGGATGTCAACGGCCCGCTGGGCATCATGCAGCATCTTGTGCATGCCCAGTGTTTGAGGATGCCGTCGCTGGAACCGTTCAACCGCCTCGGAATATTTCGACACGTTCTGCCACAGGTAGTTCCGCGGACACATCACCACGAATCCCCGCTCGGCCAGTTGCAACCCGATCTGCTGCATCGGTGGCCCCTTGACTCCGGCNATCTGCTCGATCGTGTCCCGGGTCGTCTGGTGCATGGCGACAATTCCAGGCCGNGGCCGGNCCGNATCCGACGATGGTGTCAGCAGGTAACCCTCGACCGGTTGACCCGCCTCCGCCTCGTATCGAATCAACTGCCGCCGTACGGTNGGGAGCGTGTCCTCTCGCAGGACCTCAAANCCCGCCGAGATCGGCCGCTCGGGCATCNGGCCCAGGAANTCCATCCAGGCAGCTCGCAACTGCTGTCGGTGACGAGTCCACTCNCGNCGTGTCACAACGGGTGTCGTGTTGGACCTGTGAAAAATATTGTCCAGTTTCCTGAGTTTTCCACGTGGAATGGTTTTCGGAGCCCGGGTGACCTCGTCCAGCCACGGCACATCGCCGACCACCAACTTCGAACTCATAACACTTCCTTTCTCCGGTGAGACACACCGTCCGTCGCCAACTATAATCTGGTGTGCGAACTCCGGATGCCACCGCGAAGCGATCGAAATGTCGAGCACACCCTCAACTCCCAGCAACTCGATCACCGGCCATTTCCTGATAGCCGGCAAGCAGTTGCGTGACCCGAACTTCCACCGCGCGGTCGTGTTGATGGTNGAACACAACGAGTCGGGGTCGATGGGCCTGGTCGTCAACCGGCCATCAAACGTGTCAGTTGCTCGNGCGCTCTCGGACCATTTTGACCTGCCTGAATCAGATCACCTGGTCTACGTCGGCGGTCCGGTCGAACCGTCGGCCCTGTTTGTCTTGCACAGCGCCGGGGAGTTCGAGGAAGGCACCGACGACGTGATCCCGGGCATTTACGTGGGCAGCAGCCCNGACGTGTTCGAACAGGTGATCGATCAGGTTGCCGGTGGCAACAACGACCTGTTGTTTCGAGTGTTTTCCGGCTGTGCCGGCTGGGCTCCCGGNCAGCTTGACGGGGAACTCGATCGCGGCGACTGGCACCTGTTGCCTGCCGTGGCCTCCCAGGTCTTTCCACCGGACCCCTACAAGTTGTGGGANGAACTGGTGGCACAGATCCNNCAGACCAACCGGACCATTCCATCCACACCGGGCAACCCCGAGTGGAACTGAGCACCTCGAGAAAGGCCTGTACGACACCATGACCGGGATTGTCGAGTTCACCAACGCCACGGGCACAACCGTGGCCCGCGTTGCCGTCGACCGAGGTTTCAACTGCTTCTCGTTCGTTGTCGATGGCCACGAGGTGCTTGACGCAGAACCCGGTTTTGCCAACGGAGCCGGACGCCCNAGTGGCCATGGAATACCGATCCTGTTTCCCTTTCCCAACCGGATCCGTGACGGCCAGTTTTCCTGGAACGGCCGGTCCTACCATCTGCCGGCCGGGATCGCGCCCGACGATGGCCAAGGCAACGCCATTCATGGGTTCTGTCTCGACCGGCCCTGGCAGGTGATCTCGCAGGATGCTTCCAGTGTCACCGGCGAATTCATCCTGTCTCGTGACGCGGCCGATCGACGCTCCCTGTGGCCCACCGATGCCCGCATTGTCATCACCTACAGCCTGGAAGACAATCAGTTGCTGGCCGATATCAGGATCGACAACCCCGACGCGGAACCATTGCCCTTTGGCTTTGGAACGCACCCGTACTTCCGACTGCCCCTGGGTCCGTCGGGCAACGCCCGCAACTGCCAGGTGCATGTCCCGGCTCACCAGCAGTGGCAGCTGGACGCCTGCCTTCCCTCGGGACGCCGTCTGCCGGTCGATCCATCGTGTGATCTGCGAAATGGTGGGACATTTGGCGACATGCAACTCGATCATGTTCTGACCGCCATTGGCGACGATCACGGCCGGCCACTGGTGGAACTGTCGATGAGCGTTGCCGATGGTGAAAACGGCCGGCGATTGACTCAGCAATGCGACGGTCGGTTGTTTCGGGAGGTGGTCGTCTACACACCACCGGGTCGCGATGCCGTTTGCCTGGAACCCTACACCTGTGTCACCGATGCGATTAACCTCGACCCCTCCGGATCCGAATCGGGCTGGCAGGTGCTGCCGGCCGGTGACACCTGGGAAACCCGGCTGTCGCTGTTCACCGGTCCCCTCGAGGTCGATGCNGTGGTAGACTGAACCGGTTTCCCCACGACACTTTTTCATTGTCCCGACGCGAGTCTTCCCAATGGCCCTCCCTTCAATCCGGCACTGCCTGGCCTGCCTTGTTGCGTTGGCCACCCTGACCGCTGCGGCACTGGGCCAGGACCAGCCGGCAGCGGCATCCCAGCCCGAGCCAGCGGTTCGCAACCGGACACTCATCCAGAAACTGATCGAGCGCGTCGAAACNCTCGAGNTCGAACTGAAGAAGCTTCGCCAGGCGGGCAAGACCGTGGTCCCAACCGACCCGGCCAAGCAACGGGTCGTGGCGATGGTGGAATCCGTGTTCCTGGGTGCCCCGTANTACCGCACCACCGGCAACAGGTTTCTCGCCGCCAAGCTCGTCCTGGTCAATCTCACCAACGCACCGCTGACCGTCGCGAGACAGGCCACCCGGCTGAAAGTCGATGACAAGCAGCACGTGATGCCCACGGCGATCCCCTCGACCATTCGCGCGGTCTCGTTCCAGGTCGGAAACCAGAGTTTCCAGATGAGCTCGTTGAAATGGTTGAATGAACTCACACTGCCAGCCGGCGGCAGCGGAAGCACCTGGGTCATTTTTCCTCAACTGCCACAGGGGCCAGGTGTCCCCAAGCTCGTCCTCTCACTGGGCATTGCCAAGACACCCGTCACGATCGACCTGAATGCCCGAGCCCGCGCCAAGCTGGCGATGTCAACTCGTCGCATTGGACCACGGGGAAGCCTGGGGCTGGTCACCATCGGTGGCCCGATCGACACGATCAATATCGCCGAGNTGGTTGANCAGCTCGACACGCTCGTCACCGCCGGNGTCGTCCGTTCGGTCATCNNGTTCACCGACAAGGCNCCACCNNTCGAATCGAGNATCTACAGCTGGCTCAACCAGGCCGCNTCACTGGCCGGACAGGGCACCGCCACGGGCANCACNCCATTCCCAAGAATCCCGGCGGCNATCCGCGAACTNCACCTCGCNGCCATTCCCAATCGACGCAACAGCTCGAGAACCAGTTCCACCGTCCGCCGGAACGTTCCCGGGGTCATGATGATCCAGAAATCGGTTTCTCCGAACCCGTTCAACAATCGGGTCCGCGTGCACAAGACGGTCGAACACGCGGTGTCCGCGTCGCTGGCCTCGGCTTACCGGGTATTGCCACGTGGCGAATTGCTCGAGGAGATCCGGCAGGGCGATCCGCTGACACGACCGGCGGCCCTGGCCTGGGGTGGCGGTCGATTGCGAACCGAGGACCTGCCGCTGCTGCTGTCGCTCACGAATGACGACTCGCAGGTGATCGCCCAGGCGGCAACCGTCAGCCTGAGACATTTTGGTGAGGCCGCCGCCGTTGATCGGTTGCGGAGCCTGGCACTGCGTAATCAACCGGGTCTCTCGCCCACCGCGTTTGATAGCATGGCCGCCTCGCGGTACCCCGCGGCTCACGAGACNCTGCTGAANATGCTGGCCAAGTCCGACGTCAAGGCCCGCAAGCAAATCGTCAGCACCATGGCACAGTACCCCCGACCGGCCTTCGCCGACGCCATCCACCGCTTTGCCACGGATGCCGGAGCCGACGCCACGCTCTCGCTGGTCGCCATGAAAGCCCTGGCCCAGATCGGNCATCCTGAACTGATGACAGTACTCGACGAAGCGGTGCGGGGTAGCCACCCGGCACGGCGAGACACCGCACTGACGATTCTTGTCACGCGGCCCGACCGCAAGAGCCAACAACTCGCGATGGAACACGTGCTCAAACGGCTCGAAACAGCCCCCCCGGACAACACGATGAATTCGCTGCTGTTGAAGACTCGTGATCCACGGGCCATTCCCATGCTGCTGAAACACCTGACCAGTTCGACGGGCAATCGCAGCACCCTGGTCAGCACGCTGGTCACGATCGGCGACCAGGACATTGCCGCCAAGTTGCTGGAGCACTACCCCAAGTTCAGCAGTACCGAACGGGCCACCGTGCTGCGGGCCATCGGAAACAGCGACATCAAGACCTTCCGCAAGCTGGCGCCCGACGCACTGGCCTCCAACAACAGTTCGCTGATCAACGCGGCCTGCACCACCCTCCAGCAGGACGCTTCGCCCGAGGCCGTCGCCATGCTCGTCAAGGCGTTCAACTCGACCAACTCCTCGACCGCCCTGAACTACATCGCCAATGCCCTCTCGGCCGTCGGCACTCCCGAGGCCCGCAAGGTGCTCGAAACAGCCCGTTCCGACAAGAACGCCAACAAGAGGAATTACGCCAAAAACGCACTGCGCACCCTGATGCAACGGTCACCGGGATACCAGTACATCTCGATGGGACGACATTACTCGCAACAACTCGACTGGAAACAGGCACTCACCCAGTACAACCTGGCCATCAAGATCGACCCCAGGCACTCGGCAGCCTACGCCGGTCGTGGCAACGCCCGCCTGCAGATGAAGGATCAGAAACTCGAAGAGGCTCGCAAGGACTTCCTCAAGGCCGTNGAACTGGACCCGTTCAATTCCCAGGCCATGACCGGCATGGCCATCCTGTTGCTCCGCGAAGGCAAGCTGGAAGCCGGTCTGAAGTACGCCGAGGATTCACAGAAGCAGGCGNTTTCCAGCAGCACATCGATCAAACGCATGTTCGCCTACAACCTCGCCTGCGTGTACAGCCGGGCCATCGAGTTGATCACCAGGGACGACAAGATTGCCGATCGGGACAACAAGCTGGCTTCCTGTCGCAAGAAAGCACTCGGACAACTCGAATTGGCCATCAAGTACGGTTGGCGGGACAAAACCTGGCTCAACAAGGATCCCGACCTCAAGGCCGTTCGGTCCTATCCGGAATTCAAAAAGATCTTTGGGACCCCCACGACCAAGCCAGGAACAAAGCCAGGAACNAANCCGGCAGTCAAGAAGGCCGTCAAACCGGTGACCAAGCCGAAACCAAAACCGGCAGCCAAGAAAACCGTCAAACCGGGAACCAAACCGGCCACCAAACCGGCCACCAAGAAGCCCGTCAAGCGGCAGGAAAGCTGATTCGCCCAATGGTNTACCTGGATCGAATCTACACCCGTGGAGGTGANGCGGGAGAAACATCGCTGGGTGATGGAAGTCGAGTTCCCAAGACCAGCCAGCGAATCGTGGCTCACGGGGCAGTCGATGAACTGAATGCCGTCATCGGAATGGCCCGCACNCTCGCCAATGAAACCATCGGCAACAGCCTCGCCGAGACACAGAACACGCTTTTTGACCTGGGTGCCGACCTGTCGGTGCCTCATTCCGATGAGTCCGAGAGTCCGNGGTTGCGGATCCTGCCCGAACAGGTCCAGGCTCTGGAATCGGCCATCGATTCATTCACCGAACAGTTGGAACCACTGACCAGCTTTGTGCTGCCGGGTGGATCCCCATCCGCTGCCGCCTTGCATCACGCGCGGACCGTGTGCCGCCGGGCGGAGATCGAGGTATTGCGGCTCGCCGAATCACAGAATATCAACGACCAGGTGCTCGCGTATCTCAACCGGCTGTCCGACTTCTTGTTCGTGGTTGCCCGGGCAGCCAACGACAATGGAAACAACGACATTCTCTGGATCCCCGGCGAACACACCAATTGAACACGTCGTTTGCCTCGCAACAGGACATCAGTCTCCCATGCAAAGACGATCCTTCGCCAAGCTGTTGGCCCTGGGGGCCGGCAGCCAGTTGATCGGACAACCCGAAACTGCAGAAGCCGGTGACCAGCCAAAGCCCCCGGTCGAGTCAGCCGATGGACAGGCCGGTGACCAGCCCGACGCGGTCTGGGTTGGAGACTTTATTGNATTGTCTCGCCAGAAACTCCCCGAGGCCACGTGGGAATACATCACCACCGGCTCGGAGGACCAGGTCACCCTGGCCGAAAACGTCAACGCATTTCGTCGTATTGGCCTCCTGCCTCCGATCCTTCACGGGGTCGGTGCCGCCGATCTCTCCACGACCGTCCTCGGCCAAAAGATCGACCTGCCGGTGATGCTCGCGCCAGTTGCCGGACTGAGAATGTACCATCCCGATGGCGCACTGGGCTCGGCCCGAGCCGCTCACGCGGCGGGGACCATCTGTGCCGTCAGCAGCAGCTGCCACAACAGTGCTGAAGAGGTGGCCGCGGCCAGTCCTGGTCCCAAGTGGTTTCAACTCTACATGCCCAAGGACAAGGGTGTGGCCCGGGCGCTGGTCAAGCGGGTCGAAGCCGCCGGGTACAAGGCGCTGGTCGTCACCGTCGACCTGGGAGAACGCAAGGACGCCGACCGCCGCAACGTCTTCAGTGTCCCTCGCAAGGTCCTCCTCAAGCACCTCCGCGACATCGGACATCCCCTGCCCGACACGATCAGCGACGCCGAACTCGAAGCCTTCAACCTGGGGGCCTGGCGGTTGTCGATGTCCTGGGATGTCCTGGACTGGTTGCGCGGGATCACCAAGTTGCCGCTGGTGGTCAAGGGGGTGTTGTCTGCCGGTGATGCCCGNCGAGCGGTCGCGGAACACGCCGATGCGATTGTCGTTAGTAATCACGGTGGACGACGGCTTGATGGAATGCCTGCCACGATTGACCGGATGCAGCGTGTTGCCGAGGTCGTCGACAACAGATCCGAACTGCTCCTGGACAGCGGAGTCCGTCGCGGAACCGATGTGCTCAAGGCGATTGCCCTCGGGGCTCGAGCGGTTCTGGTCGGACGACCCCAGGCCTGGAGCCTCGCAGCCAAGGGTGAACCGGGTGTCAGGCAGATGTTGACATTTTTCCGAGAGGAACTCGAAAACGCCATGATCTCCTGCGGCTGCCGCACCGTGGCTGATATCAGCACCGACCTGTTACTCGAAGACCAGTAAACCGGGACGTCTCCAGCAACCCGNCGGGTCGGCCAACAACCTTCAGTGTGCATTCCCAGCGTCAGATCAACCGACATATAATCGTGGAAGCAACACTCATTGGAGTTTTCACTCGAGCACCTCAATGAAACATCGCCCGTCTCACTGCCCCGGACCGTTCTCTCGACGCCAGTTCCTGTCCATGGGAACGCTGGGCGTTTCCGGTCCCGGCCTGGCCGACGTGATGCGGATGAAGGCCGAAGCGGGCATCACGACCGATCCTGACACGTCGTTTCTCTTTGTGTGGTTGCCCGGTGGGCCNCCACACATGGAGATGTACGACATGAAGCCGAACGCACCGGCTGATTATCGGGGCATCTTCAATCCGATCGCCACGACCGTGCCGGGGCTGGACGTCTGCGAATTGATGCCTCGACACGCGCGGATGGCCCACAAGTACAACGTCGTCCGTTCGATCAGCCACACCTTCGCCGACCACGGTGGTGGTCACAAGCGGCTGCAGACTGGACGCAAACCGGCCACGCCAACCGGCACCGTCAACGACGCGCCCTCGACCGGGGCCATCGTGTCCAAGACCCGTGAGAATTACGAGATTGGACTGCCCAACTACATCTCGTGTACTCCCAACGGACGCCAGGGGACGGATGTCTTCGCTTTTGGATCGGCCTATCTCGGACCCAGTTACGTCCCATTTGCCGTACCCGGAGATCCGGGCGCTGACAACTTCGAGGTCAAGAACCTGGGCCTGTCTCGGGCGTTGGAAGACCGACTCGACGATCGCGTGTCATTGCTCAAGGGCCTCGACACCCTGCAAAGCAATATCGACCGCAACGGTGCACTCGATTCTCTCGACAAGTTCAACACCGAGGCCCTGTCGCTTCTGACCAGCAACAAGGCTCGCAAGGCATTTGANCTGTCCCAGGAACCTGACCATGTCCGTGACCTCTACGGACGTCACTGCTGGGGAAACCGTTGCCTGCTGGGACGGCGACTGATCGAGGCCGGTTGCAGCTTTGTGACCGTGGTCCTGGAGAACCCCTACAAGTCAGGCATCCCCTCGCTGAAAGCCGGCACCTACAACTGGGACTCGCATGCGGTCAACTGNCACATCTTCGACGACGCCAGGGTGCGGTTGCCGATTTATGATCACGCGATCAGCGGCCTGGTCGAGGACTTGCACCAGCGGGGGCTGGCCGATCGCAAGGTGCTGCTGGTGGTCACCGGAGAATTCGGACGAACACCACGACTGACAGTTCGGCCGGGAACCCAAACAAAAGTGGACCAGCCAGGACGAGATCACTGGCCGCAGGCAATGAGCCTGGTGACCACCGGGTCCGGCATGACCAATGGACAGGTTGTTGGATCAACCAATTCCCGCGGCGAACACCCTCATGATCGACCGCTGGATCCAGGCGACCTGTGGGCCACCGTCTACCGCCANCTGGGAATCGACCCCGAGTGGACCTTCCCGGACCACAGCGGTCGCCCAATGCCGATCCTGCCCTCCGGCCATCC
Source organism: Planctomycetaceae bacterium (assembly GCA_002724415.1). Taxonomy (GTDB): domain Bacteria; phylum Planctomycetota; class Planctomycetia; order Planctomycetales; family Planctomycetaceae; genus UBA8437. The sequence goes on along the minus strand of PBOU01000047.1, from coordinate 29,581 downwards.
GATCCGAGAACTGACCTGATCTCGCGATCGTTTTCCCTTTTTCAGCAATTGCCTTCCGATGGCCAGGCGATTTGANTNGTTCAGAGACCCCATCAAGATGTCGCACCGCATCCTGCTGCTGCTGTTTTCCACCGCCTGCCTGTTGCCACGGGCGGAACTGCCCGCGCAGGAGTGGACCCGTTTCCGCGGCCCGAATGGGACAGGGATCAGTACGACACGGGGAATTCCCTCGACCTGGACAACCGATGCGTACGTCTTCCGGGCCAAGCTCCCCGGCACCGGGCTCTCGTCACCGGTCGCCTGGGGCGACCGTGTCTTCGTCACATCAGCGAATGTTGAGTCCGGCCGGCGACACCTGGTCTGCCTGTCGTTGACCACTGGCAAAGAGTTGTGGAAGCGAGACGAGCCTTTTGCCAGCCACAGGAAGCACCGCCAAAACACCTTCGCTTCGGCAACACCCGCCGTCGACGCCGAGCGGGTCTACACCACCTGGCAATCGCAGGTCGACTCGGCACTCCTGTGCTACCGCCATGACGGTACACCCGCATGGAGAGTGCCGCTGGGACCATTCAAGGGTGGCCACGGACCTGCCACATCCCCNATCGTCCACAACGGGGTCGTTTATCTATGCAATGACCACGAGGGACCCAGTTTCCTGTTGGCCGTCGACGCTGCCACGGGACAGATCAAGTGGAAGGTCCCTCGCAGCGGCAAGCGAGCCTGTTATTCGACTCCCTGCGTTTTCAACCGACCCGGACACGGGACCGAGATCATCTTCGTNCACTCCTACCAGGGGATCTGGGGAGTATCAGCCGACTCCGGAACCAAGAACTGGGAAATCGACGTCTTCGGAACCTTCAAACAGCGTGCCATCGCCTCGCCGGTCATTGCCGGCGACCTGGTCATCGGTTCCAGTGGTTTCACCACCGCCAGGAAGAACATTGTCGCTGTCCGNCCGGGCAAGCAACTCGGTGACGTCGCCGAGGCGTTCCGGGTTTCGCAATCCGTACCACACATNCCCACCCCACTGGTCTATGACGAGCACATGTACCTCTGGGCGGATATCGGGATTGTTTCCTGTGTGTCCATGAAAACCGGCAAGTCGGTGTGGCGACAGAGGATCGGAGGCAAGTTCTTCGGTTCACCCATCTGTGTCGATGGNCGCCTGTTTGCCATCGACTCCAAGGGCACCGTGGTGGTCGTTGCCGCCAGTCCGGAGTACAAGCTCCTGGGAAAGAACTCGCTGGGAGAACCCTCGCGAGCCACTCCAGCCGTCTCGGGCGGGANGCTCTTGCTGAGAACCGATTCTCAATTGATCGCTGTCGGCAAAGAGTAGCCTCTACCGCAANGGCTTGGGGACACCCTGTTCCACCTGCGGACCAATCTTGCGGGTGAATTTCACCCCCGTGATGCGATCAACGTTGTCGGCCCGCCGACGTCGACTCGCNGGAAAATCGTTCGTCCGTTTCTGCCAATCCCGCAACACGTTCTCNAGTCGACCCCGGATCTTGGCCAGGTCCGCCCGACTCGACAGATTGCGGAATTCGCCGGGGTCCGTTCGTGTGTCGTAAAGTTCCACCATTGGGCGCGGCACGGCAAAGACCTGTCGCTGGTCTCTGTTGAGCTGCCCCCGTTTTCGGGCCGTGACCAGATCCTGCCAGGATGGGCAACGACTGCAATCGGCCGGATGACCGAAAGGCTTGTCCAGATACGCGTTGACGATCAACTTGTGAGTTTTCGTCCGCACGCAACGGATGTGCTCATCGGCATTGTGCCAGTTCCGTTCGGCGAACACGTACTCGCGACCGGCACGGGTTGGGTCCTCGAGCACCGGTACAAGGCTGCGGCCCACCATTGTCGGTGGCTGGTCCAGTCCTGCCACGTCAGTCAACGTCGGTGCCAGATCAATGACGCTGGCCAGNCCGGTGTGCACCCCACCGGCCGCAATCCGTTTCGGCCAGCACATCACCAGCGGAGTGCCGATGCCCGAATCGTAAACCGTCCCCTTGGCCCGGGGAAACGGTTCACCATTGTCGCCCAGGAAAACGATCAGGGTGTTGTCAAACCGTTTTCGCTTCTTCAACTCCGCGACCATCGTGCCAATGTCCTTGTCCATCCGACCGATCTCGTCGTAGTACATCGCGAGATCGCGTCGCGTCGCCGGCGTGTCCAACAGGAACGGCGGCACGACCACCCGGGACGGATCGTGGGGCGGTTCCAGGGCTCCCGCCTTGTACGGGCGATGGGCATCGCGAAAGCCGACCCACATGAAAAACGGACGGTCACCGGCCGCCTCCACCTGGTCCAGGAATTTCGAGAACTGGCCAACGGACTTCCCGTACCAGTCNAACTGTTTCATGCCGTTGGGACCGTAGTGGGTCTTGAGCATGTGGCCGGTGAAGTATCCCGATTTCTTCAGCGGCGTCGGGACCAAAATCCCNTCGGNCGGCAACGGCATGTGAAGGTCCTCGGCCCCGGTTTGATGAGGGTACCGGCCACTGAGAATACTGATNCGCGATGGGCTGCAGGANGACGTCGTCAGGAATGCGTTCGTGAATCTCAATCCTGCCGCTGCCAGGGCATCGATGTTCGGGGTGCGAATCGACGGGTGGCCATAGCAGCCATAGTCCTTCCAGCCGATGTCGTCACCAATCACGACCAGGATACTGGGACGCTCTTCAGCCGCTGCCGGTGAAACCACCAGTGCCGCGACAACGAGTAGTAACAACTGGTGAGTGCGTGCAAGACACATGAACCCGCCTCGGAGTTCCAGGAGAAACAAATCGGAGAAAGACACCCTGACGATAGCAACCTGTCTCGAGCCGGGCAGCCTACCAGGCGGTCCCCGTTNNTCTCNCGAAGATTGACCGGTCATCCGCAGCGAGACTATTCTGGAGAGTGAGACCCAGCCGCCGGAGCCTGCTCGATGCACAAGTCCATCGCCTGCGCGATGCTGCTCACCGTCACCGGAACGAACTGGTTGCCACAGGCCAGGTCAGCCGAACCGGTCGATGGGTATGCGGCCGAGGTCTCCCGGGACAAACCAACGGCCTGGTGGCGATTCGACTCCCCCCGTGCTCCGTTCACCAGCCGGGGCACCGAGGGTTTCCCGGCCACCCCAACCCAATCTGTTCAACTCGGCGCCGCTGGCCCCCGGCCTCGTTTCTATCCGTTGTTTGCGCCAACCAACCGATCGGTCGGACTCTCGGGAAGNGACCACCTGGTGGTGGCCGACCCGGGTAACAACAGTCCGCTGGATTTCACCAACGGCGACGCGATCACGCTGGAGGCCTGGGTGCAACTCAACCGGATCACCAGTGACCAGAATATTTATGTGATCGGCAAGGGCCGGACCAACAACAAGGGACAAAAGCCCGAGAACCAGAACTGGGCACTGAGACTGTCGGGTCGCCAGGGCACCGCCCGCATCAGTTTCTTGTTCCGCAACGCCGGGAACCGTGCCAACGTCCGCGGCGACTACCACAGGTGGATCGCCTCCAGCGGTTTCCAACCTGGACAAGCCTGGCACCATATCGCGGTGAGTTATGTNTTCGGCAAGCCGGACAGCCTGCGGGGTTACCTGGACGGAGAACCGGTTGCCGGAACGTGGGACCTGGGTGGCAAGACAACCGAACCCCCGGTCGTGGACAACGACGAGGTCTGGATCGGCAGCAGCCTGGGCGGAAATACCGCCACGACACTGCCCGGACGAATCGACGAGGTAGCCATCTACCGCAAGACGGTGGCCCCCGAACGGATGGCCGCACGTTTCCAGTCCACCCGGCCCGATCCACGGCTGGTCGAGATCCCCGATTCGAAACTCCCCGCCGGGGATGTTTTGGTCGAGTTGCTCGAGGGTGTCCCGGCCAAAACATCCTGGGACTTCCCCCGCACGCGACCTGTTGAACGCTGGACACAACGCTCGGCCGGGTGGGTCGGACTGCCAAGACGTTACTCAACCGACGGCCTGATCATCGATCGCCCCGCACCGTTTCTGTTGCGTGCCCGGACACGTGTCCACCTGGCCCCTGGCAAGTACCAGTTCGTGTTGCGAGCCCGAAACGCCGCTCGACTCTCAATCGATGGTCGACTGGTTGCCTCNACCGGATTTCTCAGTCGCAATGCAAGTGGTCATGAAGCCGTTCCCGGAAAAGTGAAAAGTGGTCGAAGCGACCTTGTCGACCTGTCTCCCGGTCACAACCAGGCCCTTGTCGACATCCACTTCCAGTCAGACGCAAGCAAAGACCACCTGGTGTTGCTCGAGTCATTTGTCGGTGGTGCTGGCGTGCGGACTGAACTCGGAGAATTGCTGGTGGGCTTCGCTCGCCAGGGCCAGCCCTTCCGCCTGTTGTCGCCAGATACCACCAGGTCGACCGGTCTCTCGGAAACCGAATGGGATCGCTACGTGGTGGCTTTCGAAAAACACCTGGCTGTCCACAACGACCAGAGACGCCGATCCAGTGATCCGCTTGAACAGGAATACTGGCAACGACGGCACCGGTTGGCTCGCGAGATGGTGCAACCATTGCCACTTCCCGGAACCGATGCCTCGCTCGCAGCGGTCGACCGCTGGTTGGAGGCCGCGGGAGCCACCGGGTCCGACGAACCGATCGCCGACGATCACACATTCTTCCGCCGGCTGGTACTCGACACCACCGGCGTTGTGCCAACGTTGACAGAAATCGACTGGTTCTCCCGGAGGCCGGCAGCAAGTCGTCGCCAGGATGCAATCTCCCGTTTTTTGGCTGATCCGCGGTGGGCCGACCACTGGACCGGATACTGGCAGGATGTCCTGGCCGAGAATCCGGGCATTCTCAAGCCCAAGCTGAACAACACCGGTCCATTTCGGTTCTGGATTCACGAGTCATTCCGGGACAACAAGCCAATCGATCGGTTCGTAACGGAATTGGTCCTGATGAAGGGCAGCCGCTACGGAGGAGGCCCGGCCGGTTTCGCAATGGCCACCCAGAACGACGCGCCGATGGCGGCCAAGGCCCACGTGTTGGGCACGGCGTTCCTGGGAATCCAGCTCAAGTGTGCTCGCTGTCACGACGCGCCCTATCACCCATTCCGGCAGGAACAACTTTTCAACCTCGCGGCGATGCTCAATCGGCGTCCACTGAAATTGCCCAAATCCAGCACGCTGCCTGGCGGGCCACCGTCGGCCGATTCCCTGGTCAAGGTCACCTTGAAGCCTGGCGACTCGATTGAACCAACCTGGCCGTTCATTGAATTGGCACGTGGAGACCTGCCGCGAGAAATCCAAAAAGATCGTGGCGACGCCCGAGAACGACTGGCCACGCTGGTGACCTCTCCGGCCAACCACCGCTTTCCGCGTGCCGTGGTCAACCGGCTCTGGAAACGGTACCTCGGCTGGGGTTTTGTCGATTCGGTTGACGACTGGCACGACCAAAAACCGGTCTACCCGTTGCTGCTGGATTACCTGGGACGAGAACTGGTCCGCAGCGGATACGACCTGAAACACGTNGCCAGGATGATTTTCAGTTCTCGTGCGTACCAACGACGCAGCCGGCCAGCCTCTTCACAGGCCGACGCAGTTCGCAGGCCTGCGGCTCCGATCCGACGACGATTGACGGCCGAACAGATAGTCGACTCGTTATTCGTTGTCAGCGGCAAGTCGATGCGTACCGAGTACCTGACGCTGGATCCAGAGGGACGTCGTGGTTCAAACACGTTCTTGAACCTGGGAGTCCCGCGCCGCTCCTGGGAATTCGTGGCGCTGTCCAACGAGCGCGATCGGCCGGCCCTGGCATTGCCAGCCGCACAGAGCGTTGTCGACGTGCTGCTGGCGTTTGGTTGGCGGGCCAGTCGCCCTCATCCGACAACACTCCGGGACGGCACGACCACGGTTCTGCAACCGCTGGCGCTGGCCAACAGTTCGGCCTCGCACCGCACCGTCGTGCTCTCCGATGACCACATCCTGACCGACCTTCTGCTCACCGATGTGTCGTTGCCCGAATTGGCCAACCGGCTCTACCTGCACATTCTTTCGCGGCCCGCGACGCCAGAGGAATCCGACGAGATTGTTGGGTTTCTNACACCGGGGTACTCGCGGCGCCGTGTGGCAGGTGCCAAACGGCATCCGCCAACAAGCCGTCGATTGACCCGTGTCTCNTGGTCNAACCATCTNCATCCCGAGGCAACCCGTCTCAAGCTCGCACTCGANAACCGTGTCCGTGCCGGCGACCCACCGACGGAACGTTTGAGTGCCGATTGGCGCGAACGGGCCGAGGACGTGATCTGGGCCCTCGTGAATTCTCCCGAGTTTGTGTTTTCCCCATGACGAACAACAGAAGCACCAGATCCGGTTCGCGCAGGCAGTTCCTGCAATTGGCGGGAACTGCCGCGGCCATGGCTCCGGCGATCACCGCCGCCGACAAGCCCGTCGCACCACCGTCGGTGGGCAAGGCAGACAACTGCATCCTGTTGTGGTTGGGAGGCGGCGCCTGTCACATCGACACCTGGGACCCCAAGCGGAAAGGTGATGGCAAGAAGATCGCTGGCTCCTATTACGACGCGATCCCCACGGCCATCCCCGGCGTGCAGGTGTGNGAACACCTGAAACGATCCGCCCGGTTGCTGGACCGGTGTGTCCTGCTGCGAAGCGTTCACCACGAGGTGATCGACGAGCACGCCGCGGCAACCAATCGCATGCACACCGGCCGGCCACCCTCGGGCACGACCATCTACCCCTCCATCGGTTCGGTTGTCGCCCACCAGCGAGGAACAGCCGGAGACGGTGTGCCACCTTACGTGGTGATGGGATACCCCAGCCCCAGTCGCGGTCCGNGATTCCTGGGAGCGGCGTCCGGCTATCTCTACCTGACCGACACCAAGTCCGGACCGGCGGGATTGCAACGGCCNGGAACCATCAGCCCCGGACGGCAGGCGCGTCGAGAAAAACTCCTGGGTCGGATCCGGAATCGTTTTCTCGAAAACAATTCCGACGACACCCGGGTCCGCGACTATTCGGCGGCGGCGGCCCAGGGCTTGAAGCTGGCCGGACCGCAATTCATGAGTGTCTTTGACCTGAAATCCGAAGACGACTCGTTACGCGAAGCCTACGGATCAGAATTTGGCCAACGGTGCCTGTTGGCCCGCCGGCTCGTGGAATCGGGAGTGCGATTCGTCGAGGTCGCATTCAACCTGAACTTCATCAACGGCACCGGCTGGGACACTCACAACCAGGGTCAGCAACAACAGCACCGGCTGATTGACCAGCTCGACCAGGCCTTTGCCACCTTGATCACCGACCTCGAAAACAGAAAACGGTTGGAGCGAACGCTGATCGTGATCGCTTCGGAATTCGGCCGGCCACCTGAATTCGACAACGGTGGAGGCCGCGGACATTACAGCAAGGCGTTCAGCGTGATGCTGGCCGGCGGCGGCCTGAAGACGGGCCAGGCGATCGGAACAACCGGCGAACTCGGAAAGAAGATCCTGGACCATCCGGTCTCGATCCCCGACCTGCACGCCACGATCTACCAGGCTCTGAAGATCAATCCGGCCAAGGAACTCTACGACGGGGTCCGCCCGGTCCCCATCACCGACAACGGTCGCCCACTGGCACGAGCGTTCTCTTGAACACGAGAGTTCCGTGCCCGTCCCGCTGATTGACCATCCCGACTCACGGCCCTTATTCTATGGTCTCGACACGACCATGACTTCACTGCTGGAGCCACCATGCGCCCCCACCGACATGCCCTGACTGCCTGCTTGCTGTTTGTTGCCGCAACAGTTTCCACCAGCCCGGCAAACGAAACCAAGCCATTGGCGGCCTGGAGTTTCAAGCAGGATTCCTCTGGCTGGACCGCCATCAAGGACTGCAGTCTCAAGGTGAGCGACGGTGTGCTTCGGGTCCAGTGCACTGGAAATGATCCGCACATGGTCGCCCCGGTGATGGTCAAGGCCGGCTGGCACCGGTTGACATTGCGGGCCCGTTTCCGCGGTCGCATCAACGGGCAGGTGTTCTGGGAAACCAGGACCCGGAAGGGCTTCAGCGAGGCCCAGTCCGAGACATTCCAGTTCCGCTCCAATGGCAAAAACTGGACCGACCACCACGTGTTCTTTCACAGCGACAGCGACCTGGTGCAATTGCGACTCGACCCCCGCAGCCGGAAGGGTCGGGTCGAACTGGCAGCGATTTCCCTGGAACGAAAACAGCCTCCCGCACCCCTGGCAACCCCGGTGAAACGCATCAAGGCTCCGGCCGGATTCCAGGTGGAATTGCTCTACTCGGTCCCGATCAAACAACAGGGTTCCTGGGTCACCCTGGCCACCGACCCCAAGGGTCGCCTGATCACCTCCGACCAGTACGGAAAGCTGTACCGTGTCACCCCGCCGCCGATCGGCCAGTCCGACAAGGGGATCAAGCTCGAGCCCATCCCCGCCGACATCGGCATGGCACATGGCATCGTCTACGCCTTCGACAGCCTCTATGTCATGACCAACGGCCCCAAGGCCGGGCTGTACCGTGTCACCGACAGTGACGGTGACGACCAATTCGACACGGTCAAGAAGCTCCGAGACGTGCCCGGCGGCGGCGAACACGGTCCACACGCCGTTATTCTTGCTCCGGATGGCAAGTCGCTTTACGTCTGTGCCGGCAATCACACCAACCTGCCAAAAATGGAAAAATCGGTGGTGCCCCGGAACTGGCAGGAGGACATCCTGCACGAGCGGATGTGGGACGCCGGTGGCCACGCGGTGGGCAAAATGGCTCCAGGAGGCTGGATTGCCCGGATCAATCCGGAAGGCACGGTCTGGGAATTGGTCAGCGTCGGGTACCGCAACGAATTCGACATCGCTTTCAATGCCGACGGAGAACTGTTCACGTTCGATGCCGATATGGAATGGGATATCGGGTCGCCCTGGTATCGTCCCACCCGCGTCTGCCACGTAACAGCCGGCAGTGAATTTGGTTGGCGCAGCGGCACCGGAAAATGGCCCACCTGGTACCCCGACAGCCTGCCCCCCGTCGTCGATATCGGACCGGGCTGTCCCACCGGTATCACTTTTGGCACCGGCGCCAAGTTTCCCGCCAAGTACCAGAAGGCCCTGTTCTTGTCCGACTGGAGTTACGGCATCCTCTACGCCGTGCACATGACGCCAAACGGATCGACATACTCTGGAACCGCCGAACGATTTCTTTCCGCGGCACCCCTGCAACTGACCGACGTGTTGATCAACCCCTCCGATGGAGCGATGTACTTCACCATCGGGGGACGCCGCACCCAGTCGGGCCTGTACCGCGTGACCTACTCCGGAAAGGAATCAACCGTGGCAGTCGACGGGAAGAACGTCGACGGCCAGAAAGAGCGGACGCTGCGACGACAGCTGGAGGCGTTGCAACGACCCGGCCCGGTCGGTGTCAGCGAATCTCTTTGGCCACACCTGGCCAGCCCAGACCGCCACATCCGTTTTGCCGCACGGGTTGCGATTGAACACCAGCCCGTCGAGCGGTGGGCCCGCCGGGCTCTCTCGGAAACCCGTCCACGAGCACGCATCGAAGCGGCCATTGCCCTGGCTCGTCACGGCGACAAGTCCCTGCAAGCCGCACTGATCACCTCGTTGTCCCGCACAAAACTCTCCTCGCTCGACCAGGCAGGTCAACTCGGATTGCTCCGCGCCTACGGCCTGGCCGCACTGCGAATGGGTCGGCCAACTGGTGCAACTCGGAAAACGATTCTCGATCACGTCGATGGCCTCTTCCCGGCAGAATCAGCATCGCTGAACCGCGAACTCGCCCAGCTGTTGATCTACCTCGACGCACCCGCGGTTGTGCCACGAACCCTGACGCTGCTCACCGCAGCTCGAACCCAACAGGACCGATTGCAGTACGCGTTGTTGTTGAGAAAACAAACCAATGGCTGGACGCGCGAGGGCCGCAAGGCGTATTTCGATTCTTTCAATGCCGCGGCAGCGGCTCGTGGGGGACACTCCTTCGCCGGATTCCTGGCCAATATCCGAAATGAGGCCATTGCGGCGCTTCCAGCGTCCGAAAAGCAAGCTCTTGCCAAGACACTCGCCGCGGTCGTCAAACCCAACTCTGTCGCTCCTGACGCCACCAAGCGGAAGTTCGTTCGCAAGTGGACCACCGATTCACTGCTGCCTGCACTGGCCCAACCGCTCACCGGTCGGAACTTCGAAAAAGGCCAGCAGTTGTTCGCTGCAGCCAGTTGTTTCAAATGCCACCGGTTTCGCGGCCAGGGAGGAATTGTCGGGCCGGATCTGACGGCCGCCAGTCGGCGATTCAACAACAAGGATCTGCTCGATTCGATGACGATCCCCTCCAGGACAATCTCCGACCAGTACCAGGCCTCGATGTTCGTTCTGTCCAATGGCAAGACGGTCATCGGCCGGGTCGCCAATCTCAGTGGTCAGAACATCATGGTGATGACCAACATGCTCGAACCGGGCAAGTTCACGGCGGTCCAACGCGACACCATCGAGGAGGTGATTCCATCCAAGACATCACTGATGCCCGAGGGGTTGTTGAACACGCTGACCCGTGACGAGATTCTCGACCTGGTCGCCTACATCCGCTCCGGCGGGGATCCCGGCCACCAGGCGTTCGACAAAAAGTGATGCCGGCGGTCATCGCCATCATTTTTCCAGGCGGATTGTGACCTCTGCCACCCGGCCCTTGAAACGGTTGGGAGCCTGGTAGCCACCGACGGCGCCATTGAGGTCCTGCCCGACCTCCAGGCCATCCTGGGGCACCTGGGTCATGGAACCAGGTGCCTTGCCCCGCGCCACCTCGCGGTCGCCAACCAGCAATACCAGGCTGCCGCCTGTGCCTACACGTGCCGAAACTGTCCGGGCCTTGCCCAGGACATCTGGAGACTGCAATTCGGTCAACTTGCCATTTCGGCGATACGAGAACATCGGCTTGCCGCCCTTGATCCACAGTGACCAACCGTGGGCGGTGCCTCCATGCCCAACCAGGACACCGTCCCCGGGCTGTTCTATTGTCACTGACACCGCGAAACCGTGACCCTTGACGTTGGGGACGCCTCCATCCCGGGGAAGCCTGGCTCCGGCCTTGAGTCGGGTCAGCTTCTTGTTACTGATCTTCTTGGCGTTTCCCGAATTCGGCCAGGGCAGCACGTTGGCTCGAACGGCCCAGGTGTCCCAGAGTGTTTCCAGTTTCTTGGCACGTTCGACCTCGGTCTTGACCAGGTTCTTCAATTCGCTGCGATCCGCCTTGAGGTTGTACAGTTCCCACGGACCGGTCCGGCCCTTGGCGACCAACTTCCAGTCGCCAACCCGAACAGCCCGATTTCCCTCGTGCTCCCAGTACAAAGGACGGTCCGGCAGGTCGTTTCCTCCGAAGACAGGCACCAGGCTCTTGCCCTCCATTGGCCGGATCGGGCTCTTGTTCCATTCGGCGGGGTACCGTGCACCCGCCAGGTCAACACAGGTCGCCATGATGTCGACAAGGTGTCCCGGTTCATGACGGAACGCGCCACGCTCGCGAATCCCCTTGGGCCAATGCGCAATCAGGGGCGTCGATATGCCACCCTCGTGAACATAGTGCTTGTATTCACGAAAAGGGGTATTGGACGCGTTGGCCCACTGGATTCCGTAGGCAACATACGTGTCGGTTGGACCGGGCATGACACCAAAACCCTGCCGGACCGGCCGGCCATCGCGGCTGATCCGGGGAACCATCGAGAACTGCAATTCGCCCGGCTTCATCGCCGCCTGTCGTTCCAGGTTCTTGGGCCGCACCGCACCGCTACTGCCGAATTCCTCCTGGCAACCCCCGTTGTCCTGCAGAAACAGGACCAGCGTGTTGTCGAATTGGCCGGTCTTCTTCAGGGCTCCCACGATGCGTGAAATTCCCTGGTCCATCGAATCGATCATGGCGGCGTAGACTTCCATCCGCGCCCGTTGCCACGGCTTGTTCTTGGCCTCGCTCCAGTCCTGGACATTGGGCGAGAGTGGCCAGGCCCGATCGAGAAGCCCCATCTTCCTCATCCGGGCAAATCGCTCATCCCGCAACACGTCCCAGCCCTTGTCATAACGCCCCTTGTACTTGGCAATGTCGACCGGCTTGGCGTGCATCGGCCAGTGTGCGGCGGTGTAAGCCACGTACATGAAAAACGGGTTGTCATCGTCGTGTTCGGTAATGAACTTCGCCGCGTTGTCGCTGATCGCATCGGTGTAGTAATAGTTGTCGGGATCCTCCGGAGCGATCAGCGTGTTGTCCCGGGTCAAAGAGTTGGGGTCAAAAAAACTCCCGGCCCTATGAATCGTGCCGTAAAAGCGATCGAAGCCGCGTTGACGCGGCCAGTTGTGCTTGCCGGCCTCGTTGGTCGGTCGAACCGTCTTGGTGATATGCCACTTGCCGGCCATGTAACAGCGATAACCCGACGTGACCAGCACCTGGGCAATGGTCACGCAACGAGTGTTCAAATCACCACGGTAGCCGGGGTGACCACGGTCGTTCATCATGTGGCCGATACCGGCCTGGTGCGGATACAACCCCGTCATCAGGCTGGCCCGTGTCGGGCAACAGCGGCCGGTGTTGTAAAACTGCGTGAAACGCAGTCCGTCGGCAGCCAGCTTGTCCAGGGTCGGCGTGGCGACCTCGCTCCCGTAACACCCGATGTCCGAGTACCCCATGTCATCGGACATGATCAGGATGATGTTCGGACGCGGCGCGGCCAGGGCCGTCGTTGCCAGCGCAAGAATTAACCAGGGTGCATGGCGAAGTGGCATGGGAGAAACCTCGGTTCCGGTGTCACGCGATGATCTCGCGGATCGGTTCGGCGCCTTCGACCCCGACAAGTTTCTGGTCGAGGCCATTGAAGAAGTAGCTCAGCCGGTTGGGATCCAGTCCCATCTGGTTGAGTACGGTGGCATGAAGATTGCGGACATGGAACCGATTTTCGACAGCAGCGCTGCCCAGTTCGTCGGTCTTGCCAACGCTGACACCCCCCTTGATGCCACCACCGGCCATCCACATCGTGAAACCATACGAGTTGTGGTCCCGACCAGTGCCCTTGGCGTACTCGGCCGTCGGTTGTCGTCCGAATTCACCACCCCAGACAATCAACGTCTTCTCGAACAGCCCGCGCTGCTTCAGGTCGTTGATCAGCCCGGCGATCGGCTTGTCAGTTTCCAGGGCGTGCATGTCGTGGTTGCGTTTCAAGTCGCCATGGGCATCCCAGTTGGCGTCGTTGTGATTGCCACCGGAATAGACCTGGACAAATCGCACACCACGTTCGACCAGCCGCCGGGCCATCAGGCACTGGCGACCAAAGAACGAGCTTTCCTTTCTGTCCAGCCCGTACGCCGCCTGCGTTTCCTTGGTCTCGGAGGCCAGGTCTGTCGCTTCCGGCGCTGACGACTGCATCTTGTACGCCAGTTCATAACTGGCGATTCGTGCGGCGAGATCGGTGTTGTCGATCCGCTGCACCTGGTGCTCGTTGTTGTAAGCCCGCAGCGCGTCCAGCAACCGGCGCTGCATCGAATCACTGATGCCATCGGGCCGCTTCAGGTTGAGAATGGGTGAGCCCTGGGACCGCATGATTGTTGCTTGGAAACTGGCGGGCATGTAACCGGCCGACCAGTTCTTGGCACCGCTGATCGGCCCACCACGCGGATCGAGCATCACGACGAACCCTGGCAGGTTTTCATTTTGGGTGCCCAGGCCGTAGTTGACCCACGATCCCAGGCACGGGCTGCCCGACACGATCTTCCCGGAGTTCATCATCAGCATTGCCGACCCGTGGATCGGACTGTCGGCGGTCATCGAGTGCAGGAATGCCACATCATCGACACAGGTTGCAAAGTTGGGAAACAGGTCGCTGACCCATTGACCACAATCCCCGTGCTGTTTGAAGTTCCAGCGGGTTTCAACAATCCGACCCTTGTTCTTGCGACCCCCGCGCCCGAACGTCTTCACGTCGATCGTTTTGCCATCCATCCCCTTCATGGCCGGCTTGTAATCGAAGGTGTCGATGTGGCTGGGACCACCATACATGTAGAGAAAAATGACGCTGGTTGCCTTGGCGTCGAAGTGAGGATCCTTCGGAGCCAGCGGATTGACGAATTTCGTCTTGCCATCGGCGGCCACAGCCTGCTGCGACAGGAATTCGGAATCGAGCAGACCCGAGAGAGCCAGGCCGGTGAAACCAGCCCCAGTTTCCCAGAGGAACTCACGACGGGTACGACCACAGAAGCTGTTGTTCTGGTGTTTTGAATGAGTCATGGCACTGCTGAATTGATGAGAAGACTGGAACAATACGTTCGCGGCACTGCCGAGCAGATCAATCCACGTAAAGGAATTCGTTGAGATTGAGAGCGAGCAGGCAAAAGGATTTCAAAGCCGAATCGGCGCTCGCCTTGTCTTGCGACTGCAGGGCCGCAATCAGCGAGACTCCTCGCTGGACCTCGGCCTTGGTCGGGGGCCGCTGGAGAGACCGTTTCAGCGCCAGGGCGACGCGCGAAGACGTGTCCTCGCCAGCCTCCTTATTCAGATATTCCGCGAAGACTGCTGCCTCGCGTTGGCTGAAAAGGCTGTTGAGCAACGCCAGTGACTGCGTCGGCTGGGTGGTGGTGAAACGAACCGGGCAACTGTTGTCGAGATCGGGCGCATCAAAACTCTCGAACATGGGCACAACGAGCGACCGTTTCACATGCACGTAGATGCTGCGCCGATTGCGATCCGTGGACGACGAATTTCCCCAGTTGGCACCCGGTTGAGACTGTCCTTGAAGAATTTCTCGGGGAATGATCGTGAACACGCTCGGCCCAAACATCTTCTTCAAATTCAGTGCCCCGTTGACGGCCAACACCGAATCGCGGATTTCCTCGGCCGAAAGGCGCCGCATGTTGTACCGCCAGAAAAGCCGGTTGGTGGGATCGGCAGCGAGACCCTTCGCGTTGCCACGCGACGACATGCGGTAAGTGGATGAGAGCATGATCTGACGGTGCATCCGCTTCAGCGTCCAGCCCCCATCAACGAGTTCGGCCGCCAGCCAATCGAGCAGTTGGGGATGCGTGGGTTTACGACCAGCGAACCCGAAGTTGCTCGAACTGGCCACGATGCCACGTCCGAAGTGATACTGCCAAAGGCGATTGGCCATCACGCGTGCCGTCAACGGGTTGCCACGGTCAGTGATCCAGGCTGCCAGGGCCCGACGTCGATTGGCGGTCCGGCGTCCCTGGGCGGGTGGCTTGATTTTCGGATTCGGCGGCGAGAGCACCAGGGGAAAACCCGGCTCGACTTTCTCACCCCGGGCATGAGCATTGCCTCGAATTTGAACGAACGTTTGCGGTGGGTTGGGGCCGAGTTCCTTGACGACCATCGCCTTCGAAAAACCCGGCGGTCGAAACTTGCGGAGCTGGTTTCGACGATCGGTCAATTTCCGGTACGCCTCGAACTTGGCCTTGGCCAGCTTGCCAGGCACCTTCTTGCGAAGAATCGGAACCCGGTTCTGGTCTCGCTTGAAATCGTCAACCTCACCTCCCTCGAGCAATCGCTTGTAAACCACGTTGAGCGCCCGGAGCTCCTTCTGGACCCCGTCCAGTTCGGCCTTGTGCCGGTCGACCGCCTTCTTGTTCCGCTCCAGTTCCGCAGCAGTCGCAACCGAGGTGATGCTGGCCTCTTCAACCGAACGACCCCCGCGAACGCCGTACCGGCGGATATTGCGGAAGAATGCCAGCATTCGGTAGTAGTCGGTCTGGGGGATCGGATCGATCTTGTGGTCGTGACAACGAGCACAGCCAACCGTGAGACCAAGAAACACCTCCGTGGTCGTGCGGAGGATGTCATCCAGGTCCTCGAAACGAGACTGTTCGGGGTCAACCGGTTCGTCCTGCCAGATTCCCAACCGGTAATACCCGGTGGCAATCTTGCTGTCAGTGGTCACCTGCTCGAGTTCATCGCCGGCAAGTTGCTCGGTCGCAAACTGGTCGAACGGCTTGTCGGTGTTGAAGGATCGAATGACATAGTCACGGTATCTCCAGACGTGCGGCTTGGTCCCGTCCCGCTCATAACTGTTGGACTCCGCATAGCGAACCAAATCGAGCCAGTGGCGTGCCCATTTTTCACCGTAGTGAGGCGACTTGAGCAAGCGATCCACGACCGTTGCGAAGGCCCCGGGAGAATCGTCCGCCAGGAACTCATCAATTTCCGCCGGCGTCGGGGGCAGCCCGGTCAGGTCGTAGGTGGCCCGCCGCAACAACGCGGTTTTTTCAGCCGGCCCCGATGGAGCCAACTTGTTTTTCTCGAGCCGGGCGAGCACGAAGCGGTCGATCGGGTTTCTGACCCACTGAGTGTCCCCGACCTTCGGCGGTTGTGGCCGGATCACTTTCTGGAAACTCCAGAATGCCTTCGTCTCGGCATTGACCTGCGGCGAGCTGGATTCGGATTTGCCAATCTTGCCGGCAAAATCGGGACTGATGGGCAATCCCATGTTGATCCACCGCTTCAGAATCGCAATTTGTTCGGCCGGCAATTTCCCCGAGGGGGGCATTTCATAGCCCTCCAGCTCGTAGTTGATCGCTTCCAGCAGAAGACTTTTGTCCGGACGTTTCAGGTTCACTGCCCGGCCACTGTCACCGCCCTTCATCAGTCCCGCGCGGTTGTCCAGGTGAAGCCCACCCTTGACCTTGCTGCCGGCATGACACTTGAAACAATTCTTCACCAACAGTGGCTTGACCATCCGCGTGAAAAAATCGACCTGTTCCCGTGGAGACAGGGCGGGATCGGCAGCCTGGGCTGACACCGAGAACACCAGCACTGCACAGGACAGCCTGGCCATGGCAACAGAGAGCTTCATGAGCGGGCCAATTGCTGAAGAAAGAGTCGTGACAAAGACAGGACACTCCATCGTAACAACCAAACCCCTACGCGGCAGCTACAAGATCAGCTGCCTGGGACAGGTCCGAAACCCAATTCAGGGCGCATCGGGCTTGCGGTCCCACGGCTGCGGAGGAGTCGGCGTGTATCGCGGCCTGGGATCCTTTTTCGGGAAATCAGAAATGACTGCCGAGAACTTCCTGCGGGCGGCCACGTGTGCCGACTGCACGCTTTCCAACAGGTTGATTTCCTCAGTCGGATCAGTTTTCAGATCGTGCAAACGCGTGATACGACCCTTTTGGACATGCACCTTGAATCGCTTGTCGCGAAGAACACGATCGGTGTACACCTGCTGCGGCCGAACGCCCTTGGAATCCAGGGCCGCTGGCCCCCGGCCCATCGCCAGGATCCACTTCCGGGTTCCGTCACGTTGCTCGCCGCGAAGCACGCCAGCCAGCGAGTGTCCATCAAGTTGAGCTCCCGGCGGAATCGGTGCACCCGCCAACTCGGCAAATGTCGGCAGCATGTCGGTGAAGTCGGTCAGGGTATCGGTGACAACCCCTGCCGGAACAATGCCGGGGGCGTTGACGATAAAAGGTTGCCAGGGACCATTCTCGGTCAACAACCCCTTCCCGCCGCGAACCACGCGATCACCCAACCGTGCACGAAATCGTTTCGATGTCCCGTTGTCGGTCGTGAAGAAGATGACTGTTTTGCGACGGAGTTTCAGGCGATCGACCGTCGACACGAGACGCCCCACCAGCCTGTCGGTGTAGCGGACCATCGCCTTGTGTTTTTCCAGTGGCGTGTCCGCCTCGAGCTCGGTCGGGGTGTGCACGACCGGCCCATGGGTCAGCACCATTGGGAAATAGACCAGCATCGGACTCTCGCGGTTGTCCTCGAGGAACTTCAACAGAAAATCGGTGAACACGTCCGGACCAAACCGCCCCCGATGAGTCCGACTCTTGCTGCCGCTGGTGTAGATGTACGGATCCCAGTACCGCTCGCCACTGGCTGGCACTCCCGTTTCGTATCCAGTCCACATGCACCAGGCATCAAAACCATGTTGCCTGAGCACATCGGGTTGAACGCGAAAGTCGTTGATCTGCCACTTGCCGGCAATGGCCGTCTTGTAACCGGCCGGTTTCAACACGCGAGCAAATGTCAGGTTGTGCCGTGGATCAAAATGACAACCGGCTCCCCACCGGGGCACATCCCAGTGGTTGCACCAACCGTGATGAAACGGGTACTGGCCGGTCAACAACGTCGCCCGGGTGGGTGTGCACTGTGGCATCGAATACGCATTGGTGAACCGCATGCCCCCGGCTGCCAGCGCATCAATGTGCGGCGTTTTCAATTCACGGCCGCCATAACACCCGATCCATTCCGGACCCAGGTCATCGACCATGATGAAGATGATGTTGGGTCGCTCGGCGGCAAACACCATCGAGGGAACCAACAACAGAACCGCAAAATGGAATCTCATGAAAACACTCACACCCAATCAACGTGCGGTCGAATTCGAGAAGTACTTACGGATGATCCACTCCGGCTGATGACGATCCGGTTTTCGCTTCCGCCCGCTCAGGTCAATCGTCTTCGTCCCGGGGTTCTTTGATGTGTGGGGGGTCTTGTCGTCGGTGCGATCCTGCCACGTCTCCAACATGCCCATCATGCGGTCCACCCGATCGGCATGGCCCGAAACGGATGCCAGGTTCTTCAGCTCGTGTGGATCCGACTCGAGATCGAACAACTGGGTGTGGTTGATCTGCGGATAGCGAATCAGCTTGTAGCGATCGTCCCGCACGGCCCGCATCTTGTCCTCGTACGCGGTGAACAGCGTCTTGCGGACCAATGGCTTCGCCCCTGTGATCACCTCCGCCAGGCTCTGCCCCTCGACCTTCTCGGGTACGGCCACCCCCGCCCAACTGCAGATGGTGGGAAACAGGTCGTAGAGATAGACCAGGGCATTACTGGTTTTGGCCCGAGGAATGCCCGGCCCGCTGATCACCAGCGGCGTGCCCATGCTGTGTTCGTAGAGATTCTGTTTGCCCAGCAGGCCATGGCTGCCAACGGCCAGACCGTGGTCCGCGGTGTAGACAACGATCGTGTTCTTCGCATGACCGCTTTTTTCGAGAGCCGTGAGCACCCGTCCCACCTGGTCGTCGAGATGGGTGATCATTCCGTAGTACTCGCCCAGCTGGCTGCGAATCACCTCGGGCGTCCGTGGCCATGCCGCCAACGACTCGTCTCGCCCCGTCATCCAGCCGTTGTGGAAGGGGTGCTGCGGCATGAAATTCTTGGGCAACGGCAACCTGGCCCGGGCCGGGGAATACATCTCGGCATATTTCCTCGGGGGTTGGCGAGGGTCGTGAGGCGACGAGAAGGCCGCGTAGGCAAAGAACGGCTTGTCTGTTTTCCCCGTCCGGCTCTCGATAAATCCGATCACTGCATCGGCAAACATTTCGCTGGAGAATTGCCCGGTCACCCGTGGCGGCGTCAGCGTCCCGTCGGCCGTCAGGTCACGAATCGGCACCTTGGTGTGGTCGGACATCCCTCCAATAAACACCGATTTGCCGTGCTGGAACGCCCGGATGAACGAGTTGGCCCTGTTGTGCCATTTGCCGGTCCCAAAGGTGATATAGCCACTGCGAGCCAGGACATCGGGCATCAGTGGCACACCCGCCAGGTTCATTGGAACACGCCACAGCGTTCGGCCACTCATCAACATCGCGCGACTCGGCTGGCAAACAGCCCCGTGAGTGGACCCCATGCAATAGGCTCGGCGGAAACTGAATCCGCTGTTGACCAGGCGGTCAACGTTCGGCGTGCGGATGTGCGGGTTGCCGTAGGCGGATACCGTATCGGGCCGTTGATCGTCGGCGAACAGGAACAGGATGTTTGGCCGGCTCTTCGCTTCAGCGGCACAGCTCACCGACACCTGAAAACCCAGGCCGAGCACGGCGACGATGACGGTCNANAAGCCAATGCGGATGGTCGCACGATGCATTCGGAGCTGCCTCGGTCNGTGGAGATGTCNACGGGNCATTGAAGACCCCCGGCATGAGTTTTGCAATCGGTCCCGGGGACCAACCNACACGCGGCAACNGCGGGNCAATTGTTACAATCAGNTGCCATGAATCCNCGACACATTCTGCCACTGTTNTTCCTCCTGGCCACGCCGGTGACATCCGCCGAGGACGCNNCGGCTATCAACTTCCCTCGCGANATCCGTCCGATCCTCTCGGAGAACTGTTTCCAGTGTCACGGACCCGATGCCAGGGCCCGCAAGGGTGAGTTGCGATTGGATATCGCCGGCGAGGCTCTCGGTCATGATCCACCGGTTCTTGTCGCCGGACAACCGGACAACAGCGTGATCTGGAAACGGATATCCAGCCAGGATCCCGATGTCCGCATGCCGCCACCGGGTTCCAATCGGCAGTTGACCGACCGGCAACGGGAATTGATACGCCGCTGGATCGCCGAAGGTGCAGAATTCGGCGATCACTGGTCACTGGTGCCACCAGTTCGGCGACCGCCACCGGTTCTGACAACCGGGCTGGGAGCCAACGTCATCGACGCCTTCATCCTGGATCGGCTCAAGACCGCTGGCCTGACCATGTCACCGATGGCCAATCGTCGGACACTGTTGCGGCGGCTGACTTTCGACCTGGTTGGTCTGCCACCCACCGAACAGGAACTCACCATGTTCCTTGCCGACACCGCACCGGGATCCTGGAATCGGGCCGTCGACCGCCTGTTGAATTCACCCCGTTTTGGGGAACACATGGCCTGGAACTGGCTGGTGGCCAGTCGTTACGCCGACACCAACGGGTACCAGGGTGACGGGACCCGGGTGATGTGGCCGTGGCGTGAATGGGTGATCAGCGCGTTCAACGACAATCTGCCCTTCAACAGGTTCACCATCGACCAACTGGCCGGGGACCTGGTGCCCGGAACCACGCCCGAACAACTGGTCGCCACCGGGTTCAACCGCAACCATCCACTCAATGGGGAAGGCGGGCGGATTGCCGAGGAGAACCGGGTGGAATACGTGCTGGACCGCACCGACACCACCGCCACCGTCTGGATGGCTCTGACACTTGCCTGTGCAAAATGTCACGACCACAAGTTCGACCCGCTCTCGCAGAAGGAGTACTACCGATTTTCGGCCTACTTCAACAGCCTCGACGAATCCGGCCGGGTCGACAGGAGAGGCAATGCGAACCCGGTCGCCCGGGTCACGACCCGCGCCCAGCAGACCCAGTTGCACCGGATTGACTCGCTGATTGAACAACAACGAGCCATCCTCGATCGACCCCTGGACAGCCTGGCCATCCAGCGACGAGAGTGGATCTCGCGGATCCGTCGGCAAGTCTCCGACAAGATGCTCCAGGGATGGCACAGCCTCCGCCCGACAAAGACAAAATCACGGGCGGGAGCTCAACTCAAGCCACAAGCGGACCACTCCCTGTTGGTCAGTGGCAAGATGGCAGCCGTGGATGATTATGAGGTGCAGGCGAGTGTTCCGCCCGGACCGATAACCGGGTTCCGGCTCGAGGCCCTGACCCACCACAGCCTCGGGTTCCAGGGGCCGGGCCGCAAATCGAATTTCGTGCTGACACACTTCAGCGTGACCGTTCACCAGGCCGGAGCCAAACCGTACAGCCTCCCATTCGCCGACGTGGTGGCCGACCACAGCGAGGAGTCCTGGAACGTCATGGGGGCGATCGATCCATCGCCGACGACCGGCTGGGGGGTCTGGGACGGCGTCGACGAGACCGCCCAGGATCGCCAGGCGGTGTTCCGGTTGAAGAAGACGGTGAACATCACCACCAACTCCACCCTGGTGTTTCGACTGAAACAGCAATCCCGTTTCAAGGAGCACCTGCTGGGCCGATTCCGCATCTCGGTCACCGGCGTTCCCCGGCCCGGCCTGGCCACCGACACGATTCCGCCGGCCGAGATACTGGAACTTGTTGGAAAACCGGCCGACACACTCAACGCCGATCACCGAAAGCGGCTGGCAGAGTTCCACCGTGGCACCACCGACCAATCTCGAGAGGCCTATCGGCGACACTCGATCCAGCGAGCCGCGCGCCAGAGATTGGAGAGTGGCATGATTGAATCGATGGTGATGCGCGATCGCAAAACACCTCGAAACACGTATGTCCTGAACCTGGCCCGTTATGACCAACCCCGGGACAGCGAAAAACTTGCGCACGGCGTCCCCGCCTCATTGCCCGCACTGCCGAAAGCCGCCCCGGCCAATCGCCTCGCGATGGCCCGGTGGCTGGTCGACCCCGGCCACCCCCTGACTGCTCGGGTTGCCGTCAATCGGCTGTGGCAGACATTTTTCGGGACGGGGCTGGTGAAGACGAGCGAGGATTTTGGATCGCAGGGTGCCCCCCCCAGCCATCCCGAACTTCTCGATTGGCTGGCCACCGAGTACATCCGGACCGGGTGGGACACCAAGAGAATGGTCCGGTTGCTGGTCACCAGCAGCACCTACCGCCAATCGTCCTCAGTGACACCGGGGCAACTCGAGGCCGATCCGTACAATCGCCTCATCGGTCGGGGCCCCCGTCACCGGTTGCCGGCCCATGTCATCCGTGACCAGGCACTGGCGGTCTCGGGATTGCTGGTCGAGACCATTGGCGGGCCGTCGGTCAAACCGTATCAACCACCGGGACTCTGGGCCGATTTCAGTTTCGGGAAAATCCGTTACACAGCCGACACCGGTGCCAAGCTGTACCGGCGCAGTCTGTACACCTTCTGGCGACGCTCCCTGGGCCCACCCAACATGTTCGACGAGGGGACTCGAGACGTTTGCCACGTGACGCCGCAGAGAACCAACACACCACTGCATGCCCTGACCCTGCTCAACGACGTCGCGTTTGCCGAGTCCGCTCGGGTCCTGGCCGAGAGGGTGCTGGCGACTCCAGGCGATGACGCTTCACGCCTGAAACGGGCATTCAGCCTCGTCCTCTCTCGCCCTCCCTCACCCGAGGAAATGTCACTGGTCATCTCGTCATTGAACCGGGCCAGGCGGCATTACCGGGCTCATCCCAAGGACGCCGGGGCTTTTGGCACCGTCGGCAGCCACTCCCCCCGTGACGGGCTGGATCCGATACAGGTCGCGGCATTCGGCGCCGTGGCTTCCGTGCTGTTGAACTCCGACGAGGCAATCACCCGCGAGTGACTCCACGCCCCCTCCCCACAAGATCCACCATGCAGCCTGTTTTTGACCATCACCAGTTACAGACTCGTCGCCATTTCTTCGGTCGTTCGGCCGTGGGAATCGGAACCGCCGCGCTGGCCACGTTGTTGAATCGGGAATCGGTGGCCGACCAGCTTGTCAGCCACTTTGCCCCGACCGCCAAACGAGTGATTTACCTGTTTCAAAACGGCGCTCCCACCCAGGTCGACCTGTTTGACCACAAGCCACAACTCGAAAGATTTCGCGGTACGGATTTGCCCAAGGAGGTTCAAGGAGGCCAGCGACTGACCACCATGACCCAGGGCCGGTCCCAGAAGATCCTGCCGTCGGCCTGGAAATTCCAACGTTACGGGGATTGCGGAACGCACATCAGCACACTGCTGCCGCACACCGGCTCGATAGCCGACGACATCTGCCTGGTCCGCTCGGCACACACCGAGGCCATCAACCACGCTCCGGCAATCACGTTGTGGTTGACCGGGGCCGAACAACCCGGGCGACCCAGCTTTGGAGCATGGCTCTCGTACGGGCTGGGCCACGAGAGCCAGGAGTTGCCGACCTTCTGCGTGATGACCTCACGAGACAAGGAAGCCTCGTGCGGCCAGATCTTCTACGAGTGGTACTGGGGGAACGGATTCCTGCCGAGCCGACACCAGGGAGTGAAATTCCGCGGCTCGGGTGACCCGGTGCTCTACCTGTCCAACCCGGCTGGTGTCGATCGGACATTGAGGAGAGGACTGCTGGATGACCTGGCACAACTGAATCGCCTCCGAGCACGGGACGTGGGGGATCCGGAGATCCGAGCACGGATCTCCCAGTACGAGATGGCGTACCGCATGCAGGCGTCCGTGCCCGAACTGACCGACCTGTCCAGTGAACCCAAGCACATCCTCGAGATGTACGGACCCGACGTGGGACGCCGTGGTTCATTCGCTCACAATTGTCTACTGGCCCGCAGGCTGGCTGAGCGTGGAGTGCGATTTGTCCAGTTGATGCACGCCGGGTGGGACCAGCACGGCAACCTGCCCACGCAACTGGCTGTACAATGTCGCGACACCGATCAACCCTCCGCGGCCCTGGTCAAGGACCTGAAACAACGGGGACTGCTCGACGAGACGCTGGTGATCTGGGGCGGAGAATTCGGGCGGACCGTCTTCTGCCAGGGGGACATGAACAATCGCCAGAAACACGGTCGTGACCATCACCCGCGAAACTTCTGTCTCTGGATGGCCGGCGGCGGAATCAAGGGAGGGACGACGTACGGCAAGTCCGACGACTTCAGCTACAACGTGGCAGCTGATGGATTCCACGTCCATGACCTGCAGGCCACGGTCCTGCATTGCCTGGGAGTGGATCACCAGCGGCTAACGTACAAGTTCCAGGGCCGCCAGTTCCGGCTCACCGACGTGCATGGTCGTGTTGTGAAGGAGATCCTGTCGTGAATCTCGTCCGGAAAAACACGCTCGTCCTGCAACTGCTGTTTCCGACACTGTTGCTAGGCAGCACCGTGCTGGCGGCCGAGCCGCCACGCGATCCGATTCCCCCCGGCGGCGGCCGTTTGCGGAACCACTGGGCCACCTGCGTGATTGGACTGAACTCGGGACATGTCGGCGGCATCTGGGACAACATCTCGGGACGGCGACTTGTCCAGGAGAGCTACGAGACCTACCGGTTGACCACCCGGGACGGACAAACCATCACCGTGAGTGAAAAAGACGATGTGGTTCACTCGGCCATTTCCACCGCCCCTCCACCCAACCGACCGCGATGGGGCAACGCGATGGTCTACTTCGCCCGAAATCCAAAGATTCCCGGTTCGGAGATTCGCAAGAGTTACTACTTTGCGCTCGTCGGGGAGGAACAGCGAATCGTCTGTCGCTCGATTTCCATTACCGCACCCACCGACAAGCCCACACTGTTCACCAGTGTCTCGAATACCATCCTGGCTCCCAGCTTCCGCAAGGATTCGCTGTACCACTATGTCGTTCCCCAGGGTGTCGCCGGCGACCAGCGGCCGCTGATACGGTCCTCGCAAATCACCAAGCCCCTGATTCGACGGGACCATGGCAATGACCAACAGGGGCGTGCGGCATCAGAAATCTTCCAGCCCAGGTGGAAAGTCGGACTGGCCCAGTACCTGTACCGGGTCGGCCGACACTGGGTCTATCCCGTCGGGCTCCGGAACCCGACACACTGGACAGCCAACGGCTGGCAGATCGCCTCCGGGGGATTCATTCTTGCCGACAAGTCCGAGAACAAGCGAAACAACCGACTGGAGATGCGGTACCACATCTTTGGAGAGGATCGCCTGGCCTTTCACGAGGAGTACCTCGGACTGCCCGAGCTGGCCAAGCTCAGAGAGGACACACAAGAAAAACTGCGGCTCAAGCGAATCCGTACACCGGGAACCCCTACAAGGTTTCTGCGACCCGGTGATCGCGTTCCATCTGCATCCCTGATCAACATCGGATCGGGCGGCAACGGACAGTTTCGCTATGGCGTCTTCGCGACCTCTGATGACAGTCGCCTGGAACAAATCAGCCCGACAAACTCGAAGACGGTTGTTCTCTCAATAACCGGCAAGCAGTTGAAGGAACGCTTTGCGCAACAGCGAAAGAAAAACCCCGCTTCGATGGGCGGAATGTATATCTACCGCCACCACGAATCACCGGTCCTGGTCAAACACCCCGACTGGATTGCCTCGCGGACACCCAACGGCCAGGTCAACCTGCGACCCCTCAAGGAGGTCTTTGAATTCGAGACCCGCGGCATCGTGGCCGAGTCGGATTACCTGGGCACCGGCGTCTTCTACCGAGACGCAGCTCTGGATGCCGGACAGGTTGACTGGGACCGCCGGACCGTCAGCCAGACCCAGTCGGCCATCGTTCGATGGAAAATGCTGTTCGAAGCACTCCACCAGCGAGACAAGCTGTTGTGGACGAACTCTCGAACCGGTTCGGCCTACTACGACATCACTTACTATGAAGCCAGTGGTGCACAGAAGGTTCCCGGAAAGAGCTGGCGTGACGCCGCCGACATGGACCTGATGAACAAGATCTACCAGGTGCCAGGTACGATTCATGTGCCGCTGTACTGGTGGAACAACGGACCGGATGAGAACACCCAGGTTTACCAGAACCACTGCCTCGCCCTGGCCCTGTCTCCCCGGGACGGTGCCTGGACCCGTGAGGTGAATGGGACACTGCCCCCAAGCGCCGACGATGGTGTCCTGTTCGAGGTGATTGATGAATTCCGTGACGCCCGGTTTGTTCGTATCGGACTCGAGCCAGCCTGGTGGAATGACCTCGAGACACAAATCGAAGCCTACACGTTGCAAATGGACCGGACCTGGTTCCTCAACGTGATCTCTCACCGGAAGAAACCGTCGACCGTAGCGGCTTCGATTGACCTCGCTCGCACGCGGCTCGACTCCCGACAGCCCATCTTCTGCTGGCAACACCAGGCCCGAAAAGCTCTGACGGCTGGTTCGCGGTACCCCGCCAAGCAAACCGACCGGTACTTCACTTCAACGCGACTGTCGGTGGTCGAACCGTCGGAAACACGGTTGAAATTGTCTTTGGCTGACGTGCCACCGGAGATCCTCCGCATGTGCACCATCAACCAGGTCCCCGCCTGGATCGTTGAGGCCGATGGTGTGGCCGTCCAATTGAGATTGTCCGGGACACTGGGATCATCGGTTACCGGACGAGTGGATGTGCCCAACACGCGGTTGGTGCTGGAAACAACCGGCAATCGCAACACGAAACTCGCCGCGTGGTGGAACACGAACTGGGGCCCGGCACGCGTTCAAATCGACGGACTCGACGTGCCTCATCGGGTCGAAAACAGCTCCGGCCAACACCTGCTCGTTTTCGATGTCCCGAAGGGACCCCACCAGGTCCAAATCACGCCCTGACCGACCGATTGCATGCCCCGCCTTCAGGGGACACAATTGATGGTCACGAAGACCGACGCTCTCTTTTGCGAGGTTCACCATGCGTTTCATGTTTGTGCTGTCCACCCTGTTGACACTTCTCGTTTCCCAAGCGGCCCTGTCGGCCGACGACGCCGTTTTCAGCCTCTCACTGCGGTCGCGGCAACCCGCCAAGATGCCATGGGGCGATGGCCACAAGAAAACCACTCGACCAGCCAAATGGCAGGCCAACCAGACGGCCGTGATCGTCTGTGACATGTGGGACCTGCACCATTGCCTGAATGCCACCCGGCGTGGAGCCGAAATGGCCCCGAGGATGAACAACCTGCTGAAACTGGCACGCCGACAGGGTGCCACAATCATCCATGCCCCCAGCAGTTGCATGAACACCTACAAGGACCATCCGGCCCGCAAACGCGCCCAGGCTGTTCCCCGATCAAAATCTCTGCCCGATGAAATTGCCAAGTGGTGCTACAAGATTCCCTCCGAGGAAAAAGGTGTTTATCCGATCGACCAAACCGATGGAGGTGAGGACGACGACCTGGCAGAACATCGCGAGTGGGCCAAGAAGCTCGAAGCAATGGGCCGCAACCCCAGGGCTCCCTGGAAAAGCCAGACCGACCTGCTGGAAATCTCCAACGACGACTACATCTCTGATAACGGTGAAGAAGTCTGGAGCATCATGGAGCAGAAGGGCCTGAAGAACGTGATCATGGTGGGGGTGCACACCAACATGTGCGTTCTCGGTCGTCCCTTTGGACTGCGACAGATGTCCAAGAACGGAAAGAACGTCGTGCTGGTGCGAGACATGACCGACACGATGTACAACCCCGGACGCTGGCCGTTTGTCAGCCATTTCCAGGGCACGGACCTGATTGTTGAACACATCGAAAAGTTCGTGTGCCCGACCATCACCAGTGATCAACTGCTCGGCGGCAAGTCGTTTGTTTTCAAGAACGACCGCCGGCCACGGGCCGTGTTCCTGGTTGCCGAAAAAATCTACAACACCCGGTCGACGCTGCCGGTGCTGGCCAGGAGATTGTTTGAGGATCGCCTGGGATTCCAAACCACGGTCCTGGGAGCAGCCGATGGAGTCCACGAGATCAAGGGAATGGCCGAGGCCGTGAAACAGGCAGACCTGGTGGTTGTCTCGGTCCGCCGCCGCGCACTGCCCCGCAAAGACCTCGACGCACTCAAAGCGCACCTGGCAGCCGGCAAACCCCTGATCGGCCTCCGCACGGCCAGCCATGCATTCGATGCACGCGGGTCAGGACCAAAAAACCATGCCGAGTGGCCAGAATTTGACGCCAAGGTATTGGGTGGCAACTACCACAACCATCACGCCTCCGGACCCACGACAACGATTGTCTCTCGAGGCATCTCGCATCCGGTGCTTGTCGGGCTCGACAAGTCATTCACCAGCAAGGGGTCACTCTACAAGACCGGTCCCCTGGCCAAGGGAACCACCGAGTTACTCACCGGATCGATCCCGGGACAGAAAGCCGAACCCATTGCCTGGACCAATCAGTATGGCAAGGCCCGGATCTTCTACACGTCACTGGGCCACGAAGCAGACTTCAGGAACCCGCAATTCTGGCAATTGATCGAGAATGCGGTGAGATGGACGTCGCAGATGAAAAATGCGGTCGCGTCGCGGCCGTGACCACGCAAGACATCTCGACAGGCCACCCAACAGACGCGCAAGAAACAGCTCCGGGCAAGTGTTTGCACCGGAGCCGTTCATGTGCCTAACGTCAAAAAGTCAGCCGTCCCGCTCTAGGGACTGGCCGGGGGTCCGACCAGTTCATCGTCGTCGTCGTCGCCATCACTCTCGGAAATCAGGATCGGGATCGTGATCACTGTCGCACCAACGGAAATCAGGCCCAGGTCACTCATTCCAAGAAAACCCTCCGGGTCGCCCACGCCACTGTCTTGACCGCGGACGATCAACGGTTGATCAACCAGTACCAACTGTGCAGCTGTTCGCGGAGGAGCTGATCCCGCGGCCCACGCTCGAACCACCTGGCCAGCGAAACCACTGGTCACCGCATAAGGACCACCGGGCAGGTTCTTGACGGTGAACCGGCCAGTGCGGTCTGTTTTTACGCGGGCGATGAGCAGCGACCCACGGCGGACAGAAACAGTCCGGCCCACCCGGGCACGCCCCTGGCCATCAACCACCTGACCCGTCAGGGTTCCCCGCACACCCAACACCACGTCCGACATTGCGGACGTCTTTGCATGCCTCGGCGCGGCCGCTGACAACCCCTGTGGCAACAGTATTCCCAAACATGACAGCCCCAAGACAATCCGTGCAATCGACATATCATTCACCACTGTGTGGGTTAGTTGGGTCAAATTGAAACAAACGCGTGTAACACCTTATTCGGTTACGTGTCTTTCCAATTCAAGCACAACGCCCACTGTTATTTTGTATCCCCTATAACCCCCAGATTAACAACTGGGGTTAAAACACGGGGAAAAACACAGCGGGAGGTGACACTGTCGCCCTGGATTGATAGCAAATCCAGTTATGCACCGCTGGTCAATTCGGGAATCGGTGTACCCTTTGACAGCACCGGAACAGGCC
>PBOU01000046.1 GCA_002724415.1 Planctomycetaceae bacterium | reverse complement strand
CACAACCGGCCCGAATCGATCCGTCATCGTCAACGATCAGACGAAGCAACCGGCCCAGGTGTGGACTCATGACGGTCTCTACGTCGGCGCCGTGTTTGAAAAGCGAGTCGCCGATGGCCGTGCCCCGGACTTTTATCGCGTCCACGGTGACGACAACCAGGGAGCCACCATTGTCACGACGAACGACGGCAAGACATACTGGCTCATGCCCTACCAGGGCCACAACCGCCTCTACCAGGTCTCCGGTTGGGACAACTGGAAACGACAATCCGGACCAATCTCACGCCGATCCCCCACCGACCAATCCCGGGCGAAGGGCGACGGACTCACCGCCCGCTATTTCCAGGGGGCGAAGCTGGTCCTGAAGACCATCGAACCCCCGATCTACTACCAAAAATTCGGTTCCGAACGTCATTCCAAGACGGTGACACCACACTACAAGGTGACCTGGACGGGTCACGTGAGAGGTCCACTGACTGACACCTTCCGGTTCCGGTCCCTGCTGGGCCGATCTGAGCAGGTCGCGGTGTGGCTCGACGGTCGCATCGTCCACTCCAACGGTTTTCCCGGTGGCCATGTCAACAGACCGGTCAAGCTCACTGCCGGTCATCGACATCGAATTCGGGTCGAATACATCAATCCCGAAGGTCGCGCCGAACTGACGCTCCTTTGGTTTTCCACCGTTACCGACCCACAACAGATCCCCACGGGCCTGCTTGACCCTGAAACTGACTGAACGGGGGTCGGTCAAGCACACAGCATGAGAAACAGCACAACCGGGTGCGACAGGCTGCGAACAATCCCAGTGCGCAACAAAAAACGCGGATGATCCCATAGTCCAAGGAATCACATGCGTTAGACACCTTGGTGCCGCATGATGCGGCCGGGTGCGATGAGAGGCGCCACCGGGATTCGAACCCGGGATGGCGGATTTGCAATCCGATGTAACCTCTCACGGCCCTCCGGATGACCTGCGATAGCCTGCAAACGCCGGGTTTGAGAGCGCAGCAAACCCGAGAAACACGGGCAGAGCAGGGGGGAGGTAACACGTTGGGTAACACCTGGCCGTTGACCGCCAGATCCGAACCACGGTACCGCCCCTCGCTTGCCGCGTGACCCCGGTGATCGCGTGGGCGGGCAATGGGCCTCGTAGCCAGACCGTTCAGTAATCTTCCCCTTGTCAGGACAGGGTGGGCACGCGAAAGTACTGACCTCGATGCTCCATAGCCCCCACACACGAGTCGAACTATGAGCAAAACC
Organism: Planctomycetaceae bacterium; assembly: GCA_002724415.1. GTDB lineage: Bacteria > Planctomycetota > Planctomycetia > Planctomycetales > Planctomycetaceae > UBA8437. Next base: position 17,339 of record PBOU01000046.1, on the reverse strand, counting down.
GACAATGTTGCGAACGATCGAATTGCGAGGGTTCGACCTTTCATCCTGCTCACGATTTCATTTGCCTTTTGCATCATCCTCTCGAATCGTGAGCCCGTTGTATTTGCGGCAGACCGTGGGGCTGGCACGGCGAGACTGAGCCGCGACGACACCAATCGGTTGACGGGGCTGTGCGTACAAATTGGCGGAAGCTTGAAATTGACCAGGCAATTGGCTGCCAACCCCCAACTCCTCCTCCATCGGCTCGATGTCGATCGCGATTTGGTGAAACAGGCACAGGGCTTCCTTACGGAACACCGCAAAGGAGCCACGTTGCTGACCGAGCACTGGACACGCACCGAACTTCCGTATGCCAACAACCTGGTCAACGTTGTCATTGCCTCGAAAGACACAGAGATTCCCCGATCCGAAATCCTGCGCGTGCTGTGTCCCGGAGGGGTTGCTTACTTCGCAGACGAAACTGGTCACACGCGGATTGAAAAACCGAAACCGAAAGGACTCGACGCCTGGACGCACCAATGGCACGGTGCCGATGGCGGACTCGTCACCGAAGACACGCATGTTGGTGTCCCCCAGGGATTGCAATGGGTGACCGGGCCGTTGTTCGCCATGGCTGGCCGCAAGTCGAGTACTCAAAGTCTCGTCTCCGCCGGAGGTCGTAATTTCTACGTCACGCAGAATGTCGTGAAGAACGTTGGCCGTGACCAGATGCACCAATTCCTGGTGGCTCGCGATGCCTTCAATGGCCTGCTCCTGTGGCAACGACAGTGGACGGGCCCCTTTGTCACCGGCAGTGGGGAAACCAATCCGCGGCTGGTCGCCTCAGGCAAGTACGTGTATATCGTCGACGACGGTCACGTCCTGGCACTCGATGCGCAAACGGGCATGACACGATTTCGCTGGGAGACAGCCGAAGATCCTGACAAGCTGATCCATGTGGGTCACACGATATTGGTGCAATCGCCTGGCGGACTGACGGCTTTGGACGATCGTCTAAAGGAGGTGATCTGGACGTTTCGTGGCAAGACGACGCATGGTACGGCTAGCGTCGATGACCAGGTCTTTTGCCTCGTTTCCGGGCGTTCGAAGGATGGCAACTTCAAGCACGAACTCGTGGGCATCAATCTTTCCGACGGTGAGATCGCCTGGCGCGTCAATACGCAACCGCAAACGACTGCCAGGCGGGTGCGCATCAACTTCGCTCGTGATGGATTCGTCGCCTTGCAGTCGCATGGTTCACTCCACCTGTTTTCCGCCAAGTCCGGCGAGCATCTGTGGACTCGCAAGACCGACGCAAAGCCTGGCAAGCCGTACGTCGATGAACGGTTTGTGGGTCACTTTCTTCGGCATGGGCTTGTGTGGATGCTGAAGCAAAACTCGGAACGCAATTCGTCGGGGCAGAACGAGTGGCTGGGACTGGACCCGCTGACCGGCGAGCAACGGCGAGTGTTGCAGACAACCGGAGATTGGCCGAAGACGGCCACACCCGGCAAGATGGGTTGTCAATTGCTCGTCGCTTCGGACCGCTTCATCATGATCCCCCGGCAAGCCACGTTCATCGACTTCGAAACCGGCGAAAAGCGGCCTTTCAAATTCACTCGCGGGGGCTGCGGCCTGGGATTCGTCCCGGCCAACGGTCTGGTCTATTCCCATCCACATGCGTGTGGCTGCTTCTCCGAGGCTGTCCGTGGATTTATGGGAATGCATTCACAGAAAGCCGTTCGCTTTGAGTCGCCCGGAACGGAACGCGTCGAACGAGGTCCGGCATTCAAGAAGGTGAAAGGGCCGCCCACTGTACCTGAAGACTGGCCGGTCTACCGCTACGACGGCAACCGCCGAGCAAGTTCACCAACGCAACTGGACGACAGCCTGTCGCTGCTTTGGTCGAAACAGATCGTGCCTCATCGCGAGACTCGTTCCAACATCGCCTGGACTCTGCGAACAGGCAATCGGCTGACGGCACCGACCATCTATGATCAGTCGGTGTTCGTGGCGGATGTCGACTCGGGACAACTGCATGCGTTGGATGCCGCCTCAGGACATCCGCGTTGGACGTTCTCGGCCGCGGGTAGAATCGATAGCCCCCCCACGCTTCACAACGGCCTGTGCCTCTTCGGCAGCCACAATGGATATGTCTATTGCGTGAGGGCCTCCGACGGCCAATTGGCATGGCGCTTTCGGGCGTCACCGATGGACCACCGGATTGTGGCGTTTGGCAATGTCGAATCGCGGTGGCCGGTTAGCGGCACGGTCTTGGTTCAGGATGACACAGCGTTTGTCGCGGCCGGTCGTGCACCAGATGCCGATGGGGGCATCCAAGTGCATGCTCTCGATCTCCAATCCGGAAACCCGCGATGGTCTGCTCAACTCAACAGCACCGAATTGGTTGGACTGTGCGATTTTCTGGTCTCGGGAGAAGAAGGCGTGTTCCTTTCCAACTGGCGGTTCGACCCGCAAACCGGAGAACATGCAAGAGCCAGCAGCAACTCGCATTTGCGTGGAGGAAAGGTCGGGCTGTTAGAAGCATCCTGGTTGAAACACGATCTTGCCCTACGGAAAAACATCCAAACCTGGACGGCAAAGGATGTCGCTGGCCAATTATTGGCATTTTCAAGAGACGAAACGGTCCGTTACGAAGCCGTGTCTCGCACTTTGACCTTTAAGGGCCAAACGACATGGAATCACTCGGTCCCCAAGCCGGCCCAGATCACGAGCTTGATTTTGACCAAATCACACGTCGTTGCCGCTGGCAGCCGCAATCGCCAAACGCAGTTGGCTGAGGGGATCCTGTGGTTGTTGAACGAACAGGACGGTACGGTCAACACGACCATAGAGTTGCCGGCGGAGGTCGTATTCGATGGTCTTGCGGCTTCACGAAACCAAGTGTTCGTCAGTTCCCAGAACGGCCATCTCTACTGCTTCGGTAGCAAGAAGCGTGTATCAAGAACTAGCCCTGAATGAGTTTGTTCCTGCGACGGGGCTGGGTTGGGGAGACTTCCGGTTTTCGGTGATCTTCGGCGGTCGAAATCCGTTCTCAGGTAGAGTGGACGGGTTGTCCGTGTCTGAGCCTGGGGAGATATCGACGAAGGAAGGCAAGCCCGGAGACGAATTGCGTGGCGTCTTTTTCTTGTTGAGTCGCGAATGATCGGCGGAGTTTATCGGCTAAATGGTTGGTCTTCATCGGGTCGGGCGCCGGAGTGTGGAGGTCGTGCCCAGATGCTGGTGATTCCGTCGACCTGGGCGGTGACGGTTTAGCGTACCCACTCGTTCACTGAGGCCTCGTGCGATGCAAAACGGCGGGTTGCTGCAACGATTTTTCGTAGTGGGCGTCGTCACCCTGCAGGATGTCGGTGCCGGCCAACCCGTACATGCTGTCGTTGCCCTCGCCCCCAAACAGGGGTAAACGGGGGCACTGCGACACCTACGTCTTCGGTGGAGTGCAACGCTTCCGAAACCTCCAGCAACGAATGAGTTCCTCGGTGTAGGGAATTACAGCGACCACGAGCATCAGCGTGGCGTACCACCAGACGTAGGTGGCGGTCCCCAGTGGTTCGGGACGCCACGTGAACTGCAGATCCTCGGACCACTGAAATGTAATGGTCCGGATGAACTGATCCCAGTTGCGGCAGGCGATTAAAGTCAGCAGATAGAATGGGATGGTGGCCAGGTAACTGTGCAGGTGTTGTTCCCAGATGGTAACTTCCCGGGTCTCGTCGGCCAGGACCATGTCCTTGTGTGCGGTCCACTCGTGTGTCACAAAACAGACAAAACTGATCAGCAGCACGAGCACGTTGATCTCGAAGAAGATCCCCATCCACAACGGGATCCCAACCTGGAAGCCCATCACCGCGTGATGCAACGATTCTCTGAATCCAGATGTTTTTTCGATTTTTGTTAATCGATGGCAGACATAATCGAGTGAGCCACAGATGACCCACATCGGGAGTAAGACAAACTGGATCAGGCCCAACGTGAGCGTGTCGACAGTAGGTTCGGTCATGGCGAGATCCTCTAGTGGAGCGTTGGGTGACACAACTCCACACTGCATTCACCGGAAATCCTCTTCCTACAAGGTACCTAGAAACCATGTGGCATGCGTCCACAACCACTGCGTGCCACAGTGCGCGATGTCCGCCTGGTAAGCCTACAGCCCGTTCTCGCAATCCAGGCTTACGCCGAAGGCAAAAGCGGGCTGACTTCCAGTGAGCCAGGACGGGGAAGGAACCGTTGGATGCGATGTGTGTGTGTAGTCACCTCGGCGAGGTCCGCATCACGCAGAAATTGGTATGCACAGCGAACTGAACACCCTCAAGGTCAATACAGACCACCGCTGCCACCACGTTCTACGCAGCGTGTTGCATGTCGCCATGTTCTGGTGGCTCTTCCATGCCGGTTTGAGTTGGGCCGGCCTTACCATTTTCTTGGCCCACTACGTCGTCGGTATCTTTTCAATCACCGTGGCTTACCACCGATATTTCTCGCACAAGACTTTTAAGACCAGCCGCTTCACCCAGTTGATCATGGCGGTGATTGGGTGCGGGCAAATGCAGGGCGGTCCGCTGACCTGGAGTGCTATCCATCGCCACCACCACAGCACGTCAGACACGACCGAGGATCTCCATTCCCCCCTCCATGGTTTTTACGAATCTCATTACGGCTGGTTGATGAATCCAAAGACCTACAAAATCGGATTCGCCCCCCCCTTAAAGGATCTTGCCAAGTTCAAAGAGCTCATCTGGCTCGATCGTTATAGCTTCGTTCCGATTCTTGGGTACTTTGCGGCACTGTGGCTGTCAGGGCATCTCTACGCCATTTTCAATTCCACCTCTGACATCGACGGTCTCTTTGTCGTGATGTGGGGCGGTGTCGTTCGGGTGGTAGTAGTCTGGCACGTCACCTGGAGTGTGAACTCCGTCTGCCACATCTGGGGAAGCCGCCCCTTCAAGACACAAGAAGGCAGCCGCAATAACTTTTGGGTGGCCATGCTGAGCCTCGGGGAAGGCTGGCACAACAACCATCACAAATTCCCCTTCGCAGCCCGGAACGGATTTGGTTGGAAGCAACCGGACATCTCGTACTGCTTCATTTGGTTCATGGCGAAGCTCGGAATCTTTTGGGACGTCAGCACGGTGTCCGTCGAGCGACTCAAAGCAGTCGAACTCGTGAAAGAAGCCCCTACGATGCCCGAACACGGAACACGCACTCCGCTCTGAGACAACCTCCCAACTGAGAACATTATGCACATGGTAATTAGGCCGAAGACATTTCACCGGACTCGATAACGCGGCTGCGGAGAGTCTCAACCACCACGAGGACGACCTCCACCTCGAATTCGACCAACTTCCTGTTTTGGCGACCGAGATCGTCATCAAGCATCCGAATTCCCAGGACAAGTAGCCGACGGTCCACTGCGGCGCCCACGCGATAACCGGAGTCCCGCCGCGAGCGAGGGGCGGGGGCGTGGTTCGGATCTGGCGGTTACCGCCGGTAAGTTGAACGCCGGGGCTGGGGTGCCTCACACCGCATCTACCCAATCGGCCCAGTAGCCGAAGTTCTCGTCGACTTCTGAGGCGTCGTCGAACATCGTGTCGGTGCCGCCACCACCGCGGACCAGATCGATGCCGGTTCCGGCGTCGAGGTAGTCGTCGTCGCGTGCATGCGATGTGTCGCGCAGACCATCGTCACCCTGCATGACGTCGTTGCCGGAAGCCCCGAACAGACCATCGTTGCCTTCCGTTCGATGAAGCTCGCGCGTTTGTGCACAAGTTGGAACTCAAGAATCGAGAGGAATGGAGGTGGTACTGCAAAGGCACACTTCCCGGAAAGCAGAACAAACGAGACAACATTCCAAGCTCGCCTGAACGGACTTACAACGACAATGGTTGGAACGGGTTCGGTGATTGGCTGGGCACGGGAACAGTCGGGTATAACGAAACAGATGACACTTTCCGCTTTCACAGGAAAACGGCCAATGACAACGGTTTGGAAGAACATCAAGCTGAATGCCTGCATGATCCTGATGCTCGCGGCCGGGGTCGCTCAGGCGCAACCGATGCAGCCAACCGAGGGCACGAACCTCGCACGTGGGAAAGCGTGCACCTTTGATCCGCAACCGAGCTATCCCGACTGCACGGATAAAGGTGACCGTTTCGATCTGACCGATGGTCGCTACAACGGATGCCTCTGGGGTGACAAAGGCACCGTCGGATTGTTGCCCGGTTACGGCTGGGACGTCGAGAGCATGCCGATCCCTCTGATTGACATCGATCTCGGGGATGCCCGCGCCATCGGCAAGGTCACCTTTTCCAGTATCACCGGATCGGCAGGAGTGATGTTTCCCCTGGCGGTGCGGGTCTTCGTGAGTTCAGACGCAAAACGCTACGACCTGCTTTGCAACATGCTCACGGAATCGATTCCGCAGGATAAGCCTCTGAACCACCGTTTCGTTGCCAAAGACCTCAAGGGTTGGGGCAGGTATGTTCGCTTCGCGGTGCTTCCCGGCGGCCCCATGGTGTTCTTTGACGAGATTGAGATCATGGCGGGGACACATACCCGCGAAGAGGCCCAACATCTCAACAAGAGGCCCGTACCGGCCGGAATGGTGAAGATCTACGCCAGGCAGATGAGACGAGGAACCCCGGAGCTTTGGTCTTATTCCGGCTACGGGAGCGACCGCGGCACGATGCACGAAAATGGGGCTTACTATTGCGAAGGGTTACTGGGACTAAAAGCGAAGCATCCAGAGTTCCACCGGGCGGCCCGCGCTATCAATTCGCTGCTGATTCGCAAGAGTTTTCTGGATGAGAAGCTGAGGTCGGCAAAACGCGCGCAATATTATGCCAGGAACATTGCCGCAAATGATGCTCAAGCCAGCAGGCTGTCCCGGGACGTTGCAGATATGCAGAACAAGAGTGCCAACGTCAACAATCAATTAAACGATCTGTTTCAATTCTACGGTCGGGCATTCGATGCAGATCGAAGTGCTGAGCAGTTGTCGGGTGTGAAATCAAACATCGAGGATGTGGCAGAAGGAATTCAAGGGCTTGAAGCTGAAATAGGTAATCTTGTCTCCAGGGCGACCTCCGCCGTCGTCTCACAAACAGGCAAGTGGAAGAGCGACAAGCTCACGTTCTCTCCTGAAGACAGAGCCCTCAATAGAGATGGTACCAGTCGCAGGTATCAGTTCACTGCTTTTCACGGCGCCCACCTGGACTCTTTATGGGCGCTTGGTCCCTTCGATGGTTATCACATCGATCACCCTGTTCCTTGGCCGGTATCAGACAATCCGGGGAAATATACATTCCCGAAACTGCGCGGGTACATCGATCGGATCATCAACGAGAGCGGTGGCAAGATAAAGAGCTTTTCTTTGACCGAGCCGAGCTATCGAGGTGGCGTGATTCCGATGACGGAGTGGATGCTTGCGAAGGCCAAAGAGGATCCAGACCTCCTTTTGCAGACGGAAGAGGGCAAGCGACCGCCCCTGATCGCCAGTACGCTGATTGGCAACAATTCACGACTTAATGTGCATCACCCGGCCGCGCTTGAGTACGTACGAGGGTATCTGAAGAGTCTTGCCGTTGAACTCTCATCGCAGACAGAGGTCAACTATTTCATTACTGCCTGGGAAGGATCAGCAGGCCACGTTGGCTATAACCCTTCCAGCCAAGCGGCATTTCGGGAGTACCTGAAGGAACGCTACGGGTCGATTGAGTCTTTGAACAGGAAGTGGCAGGCAGATCATCCGTCGTTCCAGGCAATCGGAATTCCCTATCAGCAATATGCTGCACCCGCCATCGAAGTGACCGGCCTGACGTATGAATTCGAACGGTGGAGACGAGTGAATTATGTTCGGTTCATATCGAAGATGCGGCAATTCTTGGAGCAAGGCGCGCCGAACGTACCTGTCATGTCTGATCCCTCGCATTTCCTCAAAGAGGGCAACACGTACCTCATGTACAAGGAACATGCCTGTGACATCATGAGCTTCCATTCCTACCCGGCCCTTGAAGATCCCATGTGGGTCTATCTGGAGACCATGAACAGAGCCTTTGGTAGGACCACAGGGTATTTCGAAAATTACTTCGGCATGTGGTCCCGGCAGCATCTGAGCGACGAGCGGCTGGCCAAGCGGGATCTCCGCAGGTTTTTCTTCAAAATGTTCCTGAGAGACGTGCGGATCTCGGCGTGGTGGCTGGGGTTTCATTCCCATCCCACGAGCTACGTGACTGCCTACAATGGAAACGCATTCGGGCTCAATTACGATCAGACGATCTACCGCTGGAGCACCACTGCGCTTCCCGTGATGTTCGAGCGGTGCAGATCCATTGAAAAGGCTCTGCTGGAGAGTCGGCAGGAGGTGCCGAAGACTGCGATCGTTCAGCCCTGTGCCTCCGTGTTTAACCTGGCAAGCGTGAATCGAAACAGCAATGACAGTGATGCGCTGACGCTGATGTTCGATCTTCACAACAAGCTGCTTGCGCCGGAAAACGTTGCGCATGACTATCTGCCCGAGGAAATGGTGCTTGATGGCAAAGGGACCCTGAACGACTACACCGTCCTGTTTCTGCCGTACGCCCCGTACATGTCGCAGGAAATGTCTCGTCGCCTCGTAGCATGGGTGCAGAAAGGTGGGACGTTAATTGCGCTCGGCCCATTCTCCTTGAAGAACGAGTTTGGACTGGACCTTGCGCGGGAGGACTCGATCTACCAGACTCTGTTTCCGAAGTTCAAGAAGGTTGGCCCCGGACATTGGGACTACAGCGTGGATGGGACTGCTCACAGAACGCAGCTTTTCACAACGAGCAGCTTCGGGAAGGGACGGGTTGTCTGCCTGAACCGGACGCTGAACGTGTTGATGCGAGACGCGTCGTTGAACGCGTTGCTCACCGAGATTGTGCGGGATGTGTGCGAACGAACGGCAAGTTCTCCCAGTTCCGATCTCGAGATACTTGTCCGTGAGGGGAAGCACGGTGAAAAGTACCTTGGTCTGTGCAACAGGAATGTCGAGCAGCCCATCGAGACCATCGTCACCGTTGCCGGCAAATACGAGAATCCCATGGACCTGCTGGTTCCGGGCTGGTGTCCTGTCTCATCACACATTTATGGAGGCAAGACCATCTTGAGGATACGCCTTGAGCCGGGCGACTGGACTCTGTTGCGGTTGTGAATGTGAGGTTCCGACATACTGGGCAGAGAACCGGGGAAACAGTCATGCCCCGGAACCCGCCCCTACGCCTGGCGGAGGTTCGAGGCACCGGAACCTCGGCGGCAGGTGTCACCAGGGCCGGAGTCGCTCGGCCCCGCCACGTCGTTCGGCTGCCCGTCGTCGTTTCGGGGGATACCACGCGACGGGATGTTTGAAACCGAGGCCGAGTATCTCGAACGGCTGGGGCTGCTCACGCCTGTCGAAGAATCGCAGGTTCTCAGCCACTCACGCTAGGCTCCAAGAACCGCCGGTGAGTTGAACGCCGGGGCTGGGGTGGGAGACTGGGGTCGTTCTGATTACTCCAGGCGACGGAGTCACCCGATGAAGCGACAGTTGATGGGATTAGTTTTGCACAATATTTTTCGTTGCAGCTTGACGATCGCAGGAACCTTCGAAAGAATCGGCGGCTTGGCGAAGAGATCCTAGCTGCAACAGTTTCTTGATGAGCACTCTGATCCGGCACCTTGTCGTCTTGAGCGTTTTGCTCGCCTATGGGCTTGTGACCATTGGCGCGGAGGCACTCCATTCCTTCGCACATGGCTGCCCGTCGCCTGATTCTGACTCGGCCGAGGTTGGCCAGTGTCATTCGCATTGCCATAGCGGCGAACAGCNCGGCGAACAGCACTCACAGGACACGGCCAAGCAATCGCATCGAGATTCGCACCATCCGATACCAACGGACCATGACGAAGATTCGTGTCTGATCTGTCAGCACCTCGCNTTGGCTCAATCGGAAGGTCCCACTGCCAAAGTCGTTTCGCTCTCTGCGGCCTGGCTGGAGATTCCACTTGTCGTTCCTGAACTCATCGCTCGACGACTGCTGCGAATCCATGAGTCCCGAGGACCGCCCTCCGCTGCTTGAGCGGTGTGGCAGCTTGGTTCTTGTTTGAGGTTCAAGCTACAAGACGCGTCTGGTCCGCCCGTGGNCAAGATCCGTCCGGTGTTTGAACTGCTTGCTTCTCCGCTCTGCGTGTCCGATGTGCACATCGGCTGCATTCTCGCTTCGAGTGTTGTCGTCAGCCTCTGCCTCAGCAATTGAACACTTGCTTTGGGTAGAAGTNGTGGCCACTNCTGGCTGTNTCCAGCCGCCGCACGGCCTTTGTCATCAGACGGCCTATCCCTCTTAGCATCGTTGCGGAGTGTAGCCAGGTACTTGGCATTGTTGCCGTCAGACAACGTGCACTTCAGCAGTACTGGGTGTTTCCCAATGCTGCAGGACTGCGCTCCGATGGACGTCCCATGAGTGATCGCACTGGCGATTGGGGAGAGCAATGGCTTCCAACCAGGTTTCGACGATGGATCGTAGACGGANCGNTTTTTTNCACNGGNTGAATGCGGCGTTGTCCTCAGACTTTTGTCCCGGGGCGAACCGATACATTGACTGGCTGAAAAACCCGTTCTGGATTCTGNTACTCGCGATCGCAGGANCGATCACNTGTGGGATCATGCTGAATCCACTCGTCTTCGGGCTGGCGGCAATTTTGATTGTTGTTACCGGAGTCGGTGTNCTGTTTCCCTGGATTTCGATACGCGGCATCGACTGCAGAGTGTCGTTTGATATTCGGCGGACACGTGTTGGGCTGCCCGCCCTCGCGCGACTGACTGTTCGCAACCGGTGGCCCCTACCGGCTTGGGGGTTGTCGCTGATTCGCGGCTTTGCCGTGGATGCAGACAAGGATGGCGGTGAAGGGATCGCCCTGGCTCGGGTACCGGGTTGGTCGACTGTGGAATACTCATGGGCCTTCGAGCCTCGTCAAAGAGGCATATACCCGAATGACACCGCCGAAATCGAAACCGGATTCCCCTTCGGCCTGCTCCACGCGAGCCGGGTTGCTGCTGTGGACGGACAACTCGTCGTCTGGCCGGAAACAGTCAGGCTGGATGGCATGCCGGATGCGGCTGAGTCCGTTCAGACTGAAGAACGNTGCTCGGAACGTCGAGTCGGTGAGTTCGGCGAAATGATGGGAACGCGTCCATTCCGCAACGGTGACTCTCTGCGACGGGTCCACTGGTCGCAGACCGCCCGACAGCAAACTCTGATCGTGACCGAGCGGCAGGCCCCGGCAATAACGTCTGTCCGGGTGGTTGTTGATCTCTCGGACTCGTCGCACGNGCCAGGCCGGGGCGAGGAAACTGTGGACATGTGCGTGACGGTCGCGGCGAGCCTTTGTGAGTCGTTGCACCGGCAACACGCGCGAGTTGAACTTGCGGTTGGGAACCGGTTCTTCGTCGCCGGTGAGACGACAGCAAGCTTCAATCGGGCGATGGACGCACTTGCGACAGCGGGAACTGAGTCGACACGCGCTCCCTTCGGAGAAACTCAGTCACAAGGCTACGAAATCTGCGTGACAACAATGGCGGGCGTTGTGCCTGGAGTCCCGCATCAGATCGTAGTTGGCTGGCATGACGAAGCCGAAAACGCATGGATCGGACTCGACAGCCGGGACAGCCTGCTCAATCGGTTTCCTGACCTCTGGCGGAGGTCCTGTCATGTCACGTGAAGTTGCCTCACGGAAACTCAAGACCCCGGCGACCAACCGNCCGCGANCGGCCGATCCGGCAATTGCCAGCCTGCGACTGCACGCGATCTGTGTCGTCATGTCGCTTCTATCAGCATTCATCTTCACGCTGACCGAACATGAGGGGCATGAAAACTCTCTCTGGTGTGCGTTGGAAATCGTGATGCAGACGCTGATTGTCGTCATGACGACTTTCCACTTTCGGCGACGCATTGCTGTGCTCCATGAATCGTCTGTCATCCTGCCAATGTTGCTCATGGTGGCGAGCCTGAGCCTCATTTGTGAGCCGTTCCAACGCCTGCTGCTCGGCAACGGACACGCTTTTGAAATTCTCATCATGCACAGTTGCTGCAATCTGATGCTGGCCCTGGCGGTGTGCGGTTTCCGTCTGTCGTTTCAACGACTGGCGGCCCTGATCTCAGTCTTCATGACGATCTTCTGCTGCACAATCTCGAATGCGACCAGGCTGATCCCGCTGATCGCCCTCTTCTCCATCACAGCGATCGTGTGGCTCGTGGCGTCATGGTGGGAAACGGTTGACCGACGAGTCCTTGAGGCTGAATCAACTGGTCTGCCACTGAAAATGCTCGCTGCGGGAGCGGCATTGCCCGTTCTTATTCTGGCGGCAGCCAGCGGGTACGGAGCGAACTCAATCACAACTGCCCTGCGAGGATTCGTGCCCAGTTCTGGCGGAACAGGCGAGTACAGCCNGCATNCNCGNGGNGGNGTCAATGANGGTGANGCNCTNGTNGCGGGNGACANNAACATCAAGAGNTTCGCNCCGCTTGANGNCGCTCACGTTTCTCGACAGCGAAAAGCCCAGTCTCTACGACGTCTTTAACGACACGTTTGATCAACCGGCTCGGAAGAATGTCGGCCAGGAACGAGCGATCCCGCTACCGGCCAACCTCCTGAAACACCTTCATCAGGTGATGGCAGAAGCCAGGCAGGCCGGTCGTGAGTTTTCCCTGATAAGGGACGAGCAGAAGACGGATGGAAAACGGATTCATGATCTTCAAACCCACGCGATCTTCTATCTCGCGGGGCGTACGCCCCTGCATCTTCGAATGGAAGTCTACGAACTGTTCGACGGAATCAGTTGGATGCCTGGTCCACCGAAGCCCTCCCCTCATGCCCTGACGATGGGGCAAACGGCCGAGAGTGACTGGCTCGTCATTCCACAGCTTGGGCAGGTCCTCGACATTTTCTCCAGCACGACGGCCCACAGCATCAAGGTCGCCAATCTCGAAGGCAGCCTGATCCCGGTGCCCGCGCACCTTGCGGGAGTCAGCATTGACAAAGTCGACCGCGCCGACATGTACCGGATTGATGGCAACGGGCTGGTCTCACTCAATCGAAAATCGATCCCGCCAATGACTCCGGTCAGTGTCGTGTCGCATTGTGTGGATTGGGAGACGCTGAACGGGAATCCACAAATTTCGCTTCTGCATTCGATTCTACGACGTAGAGGATCCCAATCGCCCAAGACGATCAACACCAGCCTTCCCGTTGGCCAGGACATGGATGAGATTCGGCAATTGGCTGAGTCGTGGACGAGTGGCCTACCGCAAGGATGGCGACAGATCGAATCGATCACGACGAACTTGCGAGGCAGATGCGTTGTCGATCGCTCCATTCACGCGTCACCTGGAACCAGTTCTCCAATCAACGAGTTTCTGTTCGAGACTCGACGCGGCCCGGAGTATCTGTTTGCCAGTTCCGCGGCAGTCATGCTGAGATCGCTTGGCTACCCGGCGCGGGTGGTCAGCGGATTTTATGCGAGACCGGACAAGTACGATGCCCACAAGAGACACACAGTTGTCGACGCATCCGACGCTCACTTCTGGTGCGAGGTCTTTGTTGGAGCCTCCACCTGGCTGACAGTCGAACCTTCACCAGGTTACGAAGTGCTGGGACCGCCGTCCGGACNTCTCGAACGCCTTGCAGAATTGCTCCGGGCAGTCTGGCAGTTGATGGTCCAGCATCGCGTGTTGCTACTAGCCGTAATCGTTCTTGCAACGAGTGCCTTCACCTGGCGCCACTCNCTGCAGAATGCCCTGCTGACACTCCGATGGAAACTCGCGAGAAGGAAATCGCCGCGTCAGAAAGCCGTATCGCTCGCCATTCTGATTGACCACAGACTACGTCTGAGCGGGATGGCGAGGGGCTCGGGCACCACCCTGAATCGCTGGGCNCGGCAACAGATTCTTGAGCCTGTGAGAAGTCAACTGACACGTGTGGCCGCNATGGCCGACCAGGCTGCCTTCGGTCACCCGGATGTCGTCACTCAACTCAACACGACTGAACTTGATCAGTTGGCAGTACATCTCAGTTTCCAACGTCTGCGAAGTCTGGCATCAAAGAATTCCAAGCTCACGACATAGATCTGCTCTCATCAAAGTAGTAGTGCAATGCTGACAACACCACCGAACTCGATTGGCATAGAAGTCGCAGACAGGGTCCGTGAACGCCTGAACTCGACACTCAAAGGCAAACAGGACGTTGTCGAAATGGTGCTGGTGTGCCTGTTGTCGAAAGGGCACCTGCTGCTGGAAGACAAGCCGGGACTCGGAAAGACCACCCTCGCAAAGGCCCTGGCCACGGCCATCGGTGGGGAATTTTCTCGGGCTCAATGTACACCGGACCTGCTTCCCAGTGACATGACCGGGTTCAATATCTTCAACCAGAAATCGCAGGAGTTCGAATTTCGTCGCGGACCGGTCTTTGCGGATGTCCTACTGGCAGACGAGATCAATCGCGCGACGCCTCGCACACAGAGTGCACTGCTTGAGGCAATGGCCGAACGGCAGGTCACAGTCGACACGGAGCGTTTCGAACTGAGCTCGGAGTTCTTTGTCATCGCGACACAAAACCCGGTCGACCAGCATGGCACCTATCCGCTGCCAGAGGCTCAACTGGATCGCTTCGCGATGAAGTTGAGCGTGGGGTATCCGGAACAGGCGGACGAGATTCGGATGCTCCAGGAAGCAGCCACCGAAAAGAACGGTCCGTTCGAAGACGATTCGNTCGGCCTCGAACCGGGCCAGTTGCGTCAGTTGCAGCGGGAGGCGGCACGAATTCCGGTTGCAGAATCAGTGCAGGACTACCTGGTCAGAATTGCGACGGAGACACGCCGTCACCCAAGTATCTCGCTGGGGTTGAGCCCTCGTGGGCTGCTCACTCTCCAGCGNGCCGTTCAGGCTCAGGCGTTCCTCGCCGGCCGTGATTACGTGACTCCGGATGACGTTCTTGACGTGATCTTTCCCGTTCTGAGTGTCCGTATCGGCCTCGAAATCAACGAGGCAAGTCGTGTGATTCAGGAAGTTCTGGATGCCGTCGCCCTCCCTGAATACCCCGAACANCTGAAATAAGGAATNACATGAAAGCTTCGACCGTATGCTTTGCAATCATTTCACTTGTCNCCTGCGNCGGGTGTGCAGAATCGGATCNTGGNGTCACTCCAGGANTGCATNCGAACGTCCCACACGANCGTAAGCACCATCACGATGGTGATCATGACCACAGTGACGGGGGGACGGTCCCCCACTCACATCACCATTCGCACGGTCAACCGCTTCATGGTGGGCGCATCGTGTCGATCGGCCATACGCACCACAAGGACGGCGCAACCCACTTTCACGCCGAGGTGATGCCACTCGTCGACGATGTGATTCGTTTCTATCTGTTGACCGAGTCTGACGATGGAGAATCAGTCGACTACAGCACCCAAGACAAAGAGATTCCGGCACTCATGAGTGTNAAGGGCAAGGAATTCCTTAGCCAGGAAGTGTCCTTTGAGCCGAGGGCAGCCAGAGACGCTTCGTCAGAGTTCCTCCTTGTGATTCCGGAGAGCCTGGCAGAGGGCAAGACGTTCCTGATTGTAATCCCAAAGATCACGCTTGATGGCCAGCGTCAGAACTTCAGTTTCACGATCTCGCGGCAGAAGTCTGTGGNCGACAAGCCTGAAACCGANACGTCGGATGAATAACTGCTTTTTTCTCGCCGACGGCCCCGGCTACACCGGTTTCTTCGCCGATCTAGACACGACGTTCTGGAGCGGCGTGCTCAGAATCGCGTATGCGATGGTCGCTGCAGCCCCCTTCCTGGTTGCCGGCGTCTTCGCGGCGGGCATTCTGCGTGGCATGGTCGGCGGAGAGCGTACACGCAGCATTCTCGGAGTCGGGCATTGGAGTGGTCCATTCCGCGCCTGGGGCTTGGGCGTGCTACTGCCGATTTGCTCTCTTGGAGCGCTTCCGGTCGCACGGGAACTGCGCCGCGCTGGTGTTCCCAGCGGAACCGTGCTGAGTTTTGTACTCGTTGCGCCCGTGCTCAACCCTGTTTCGATTATCTACGGCCTGAGTCATATCGAGCCGATCACACTTCTTTATTTTGCCGTCGGCACGTTTGTCGTGTCGACCGGCATCGGACTCATTTGGAATCGTGTGGTTTCCGATCGCCGGGATCCCGAGCCCGAGTGGCTCGAGGTGGCACCGCGCAACAGTCTGGACCGTCTCGCAGTCGCAGGGGACACCGCGGCCCGCGGACTCGTTGGGCCCGTCTTCGTCGACTATGGCCTCGCGCTATTGGCGGTTGGGTTTCTGGGGGCGTTCCTTCCACATGGTGTCCTCCAAACCGGCATGACTCGTGACAACGTTCTGGCTCCGATCATCATGGGACTGGTCGCGATTCCGGTCTATGTCACGCCGACCGACGTGATGATGCACTTCGGACACATCGTTCGTGATGGCTACTCGCTGGGGGCGGCGTTTGCCCTGATCGTTCTGGGAGCCGGTGCCAACATCGGTGTCGCAAACTGGCTCCGCCGCGATTACGGCGTTAAGCCGCTGCTGTTGTTCGTCGGGCTGTTGATCGGTGCAACCCTGGTGATTGGTGTGACGGCCGACCGCACGATCGTTCATGGCAATGCAACCATGGAAGATCACACGCACGCGTTCGACCCCTTCACACGGCTCCCCCGCGTCTCGAAGGAGGATGTCGGCCCTCGCTGGGTGATCTCGAAAGTCGGAGCGTCAATTCGGAAGCACGAAGCATCGGGAACCGCAGAAATCGTCGGTTTCACGCTGCTTGGCGTCATCATTTCGATCGGACTCGTGCTGCGACTCCTGGGTGATCGTGTCAGCATCGATCATCTGCTCAAGCCACAGGCCGCCGACGTGCCAGAGGAGATTGCGTCCAGGTGGAACCCAACACTCTCACCAAGGCAACTCGTCGCCGCTGGCGCTATGAGCATGTTGGGATTTGCGGCGGTCGGCCTCTACCTCTTTTATCCGCCGCCCGACGAACTCGTCGACGATATGAAAGTCATTCGAGTGGAAGCATATGACGCGTTGAGAAGTCAGAATGCAGAGGAGTTGCGTCGGCGGATCGTTCAATGGAAACGTCTCGCAGAGAAGTTGCCGACGAGCGCGTTCCTCCGTGGCCGAGACGTCAGTGACAGCGGCAGAGAGAGTCTGAAAGACCTTCTCTATGGACTCGACACTCTTGAGCAACATGTCGCCCCCGGCCACGAAGCCGAAGCGGCGATGATGCGTAAATACGTGGAACGCCTTTATAGAAAGTGTTGCGAGGAGTTTCGCAAAAAGCCGCGATAG
>PBOU01000045.1 GCA_002724415.1 Planctomycetaceae bacterium | reverse complement strand
GAAGAGGCTTCCGACGAAGAGGCTTCTGACGAAGAGGCTTCTGACGAAGAGGCTTCTGACGAAGAGGCTTCTGACGAGAGTGGCGACGCTGAGTCTGCCGACGAGGACGGTGCCGAGTTGACCCTGGGAGAGGGGTCGTCCGAGGACGAAGAACCTCGCACCCCCCGTCAGCCGGCATTGATCCGTGGCAAGATCGATCGGCACGGTGTGGCGATTGGTACGGGACGGCGGAAGACTGCCGTGGCCCGTGTCCGGATCACCGATGGTGACGGAGGGATGACGATCAATGGGCGGGCACTGGACAACTATTTCCAGATCGAACGCGACCGGTTGCTGATCGAAGCTCCATTGAAGGCAACCGAGACGTTCGGTTCGGTCAATGTCTGGGTTCGTGTCAACGGTGGTGGTCCGACCGGCCAGGCTGGAGCGATCGTGCTGGGAATTGCCAGGGCTTTGCAAGCAAAGAATCCCAATTTGCACGAGGCACTGAGTGACGGTGGCTACTTGACCCGTGACGGCCGGATGGTCGAACGTAAGAAGTACGGGTACAAGAAGGCGCGTAAGAGCTTCCAGTTCTCCAAGCGTTAGGCGTCACCGCCAGCATTGCGAACCCGGTCGACCGGTGTCGCCGGGGTCGCCCCGTAGCCGCCGCGAGCCAACGGGGGGTCGACGATGTACAACCGCCTGTTATTGCTGCCGGATCTCCGCGAACTTCTCGATGTCAGCGACGTCGCTGGCTTGGCGGAGTTCTGTGAGGCGTTGCACCCTGCGGCGGTTGCCGAGGTTCTCGAGGGTCTCGAAGCGGCCGAGAGTTGGCAGGTGCTTTCGAGTTGCTCGCCTGTACGGCAGGCCGAGATCTTCAGTTTCATCGATCTTCCTGATCAGTTGGAACTCGTGGAGACGGTTCCCCGGGAGCAGTTCTCGCGGTTGATCGAGGAGATGGCGCCCGATGATCGTGTCGATCTGCTCGAGCGTCTGGATCCGGAACGAGTGGACAACCTGTTGCCGATGGTTGCCCAGGCCGAGCGACGCGATATCCAGCGCCTGCTCTCGTTTCCCGAGGACAGTGCCGGATCGATCATGACGACCGAGTACGCGTCGTTGCCGGCCGAAACGACCGTGGTGGAGGCGATCGATCTGCTGCGTCAACAGGCACCGGACCGAGAGACCATTTATTACGTTTACGTGATCGACGAGGGGCGTCGATTGCGGGGTTTCATTTCTCTTCGGGAACTGATCCTGGCTCGTCCCGAGACCCGTGTTGATTCGATCATGGAACGGGATGTGATTTCGGTGCGTGTGGATGACGACCAGGAGGAGGTCGCGCAACGACTGGCCCGTTTCGACTTCATCGCGATACCGGTCGTTGACGAGCAAAATCAGCTTGTTGGCATCGTGACCCACGATGACGCGATGGACGTTGCCCAGGAGGAAGCCGACGAGGATGCGTACCGGTCTGGTGCCGTGGTGCCGCTGGAGGATGACTATCTGTCGACACCACTGGTGACGCTGGCCTGGAAGCGGGGTGGGTGGCTGATCGTGTTGCTGTTTGCAGCTGTCCTGACGGCACTGGCGCTCAAGTCGCTCAAGCAGGATCTTGATGCGGACGCTCTGCAATGGATGGCCCTGTTTATTCCGCTGGTCCTTGCCAGTGGTGGCAACGCCGGGTCCCAATCGGCGACGTTGATTGTTCGTGCACTGGCCATCAGCCAGTTTGGACGGGAAGAGAGTGTTCGGGTGCTCGTCCGCGAACTGGTCCTGGCCGGGTTTCTCGGGGGCGGATTGGCCATTCTGAGCTTCTTGACGGCGATGTGGTTTGTCGAGGCGACCGTGCCCCAGGCGGCTGTTGTGGGAATCACCGTGTTCCTGGTGGTGGCGATGGGAACGGTCACCGGAGCCATGCTGCCACTGGGATTCAGGCGAATGGGTCTCGACCCGGCCCTGATGTCCAACCCACTGATCGCCGCGGTCGTTGATGTGGTGGGCGTGGTCATTTACTACAACGTTGCTCGGATTGTGGTCGCTGGGGGATAGGGCTCGTTCCGGTGAAGAAGGGTCGTGTTGTTGGTTTGATTGACCCATGAAGTGGTTGTCGCAATCACCGTCGAATTCTCGTGACTGGTCAACCGATCAGGCCGTGTTGCCGGCGTCACGGTTTGATGGGCAATGCGTGGATGTCACGGGAATTCGTGATTGCCGGTACCGTTCGACGACCGATTTCACCGTGGTGCATCTCGAGAGCCGCTATGATCTCACGCAACTCGATCGGCTCGACTTTTTTGTCGAACCATTTTCCGGATGGCGGGGGCTGGCTCACACGTTTCTCTCGTTTGGATTCAGTGACGGTCGGCAGTTGGGGATTTCTGTTGAAGTCCGACGCGAACGCGGCCAGGAGTTCAATCTGCTGGGGGGTCTGACGGGCCAATTCGAGTTGATGTATGTCGTGGCAACCGAGCGGGACCTGGTCGGCCTGAGGGCCGTTCACCGTGGCAATCCGGTTTACCTGTATCCGATCCGAGCCGAACCTGATCGGATCCGGAGAA
Source organism: Planctomycetaceae bacterium (assembly GCA_002724415.1). GTDB lineage: Bacteria > Planctomycetota > Planctomycetia > Planctomycetales > Planctomycetaceae > UBA8437. The sequence continues at coordinate 32,854 of PBOU01000045.1, read as the reverse complement.
TGGCGGTGTCGATGCTCGGTCGAGCCAATTCGTTACGGGAGCGTCCCGAGTTCTACAACGCGTTGTACAACACCTGCACGACCAACATCGTGAGGCATCTCAACGAGGTCTCGGACCGGCGGGTACCGTGGTGGAATCCACGGGTGCTGTTTCCGGGCTACTCGGACCGGCTGGCCCACACCCTGGGCCTGATAGACAGTCACCGGTCGGTCGAGACGGAGCGGGATTCGTTCGAGATTGGATCGGTGGCCCGGTCGGCTATCGACGATCCGGACTTCTCGCGGCGAATCCGCCAGGCGTGAAGCGGTTTCCGCCGGCTGCTAGTACCGGTAATACTCCGGCTTGTAGGGCCCCTCGGTGGGGATCCCCAGGTAGCTGGCCTGGTCGTCCGAGAGTGACTCGAGTTGGACGCCGAGTTTTGCCAGGTGAAGCCGGGCGACTTCCTCGTCGAGCTTCTTGGGCAGCATGTGGACTCCCAGTGGAAAATCGTCCTCGCCGAAACCCAGTTCGGCCGGTTTCCAGAGTGCGATCTGGCCCAGCACCTGGTTGGTGAAGCTGTTGGACATAACAAAGCTGGGATGTCCGGTGGCGCGACCCAGGTTGACCAGGCGACCCTCGGCCAGCACGATCACGGCGTGGCCATCGGGAAAGACGAACTTGTCGACCTGTGGTTTGACTGTGACCCGCTGGATATCGTTGTTTTCGACCAGGAAGGCGATATCGATTTCGGAATCGAAGTGTCCGATGTTGCAAACAATCGCCTCGTTCTTCATCTGCTCCATGTGTGCGCCGGTGATCACGCCGCAACAGCCCGTGGCGGTGACAAAAATGTCTCCACGCGAGGCCACTTCGTCCATCGTGGTCACCTCGTAACCCTCCATCGCCGCCTGCAGGGCACAGATCGGGTCGATTTCTGTGACGATGACCCGGGCTCCAAGGCTTTTCATGGCGTGGGCGGATCCCTTGCCGACGTCTCCATAGCCACAGACGACGACCACTTTTCCGGCCACCATGATGTCGGTGGCCCGCTTGATACCGTCGGCCAGCGACTCACGGCATCCGTAGAGGTTGTCGAATTTGCTCTTGGTGACCGAGTCGTTGACATTGATGGCCGGGACACCCAGTTGGCCATCCTGGTGCATCTGGTGCAGACGATGCACTCCCGTGGTCGTCTCCTCGGTCAGGCCCTTGATCCCCTTGAGGAGATCGGGGGTCTGATTGTGGATCATTGCGGTCAAGTCGCCGCCGTCATCGAGAATCATGTTCAGTGGACTGCCGTCGGCCCAGTGAAGCGTCTGTTCGATGCACCAGTCGAATTCCTCTTCGGTCATTCCCTTCCAGGCGTAGACCGGCACGTTCGTGGCAGCGATCGCGGCCGCGGCGTGGTCCTGGGTCGAGAAGATATTGCAGCTGGACCACTGCACCTCGGCTCCCAGCGCCGTCAGCGTCTCGATCAGCACGGCCGTCTGGATTGTCATGTGCAGGCAGCCGGCAATGCGGGCACCGGCCAGCGGCTGGCTGTCGCCATATTTTTCACGGAGGGCCATCAACCCCGGCATCTCGGTCTCGGCCAGTTCGATTTCCCGTCGGCCCCATTCGGCCAACGACATGTCGGCGACCTTGTAGGGAACCGTGGATGTCTGGGGGGAGGTGGTGGACATGTGGCTTTCTCCTCGTTTGGTCTCGAACGCTCAAGTTAGGTGATCTTCACGATCCGGGCAAGCACCCGGTTGGAAGCGTCGTGCTCACCATGCGGAAGAGCCGATGTCGCAGCCATTGACGTCGACACACGAAACACCTAATTGGGGGGACCGGGGATGGTCGGATCCGGTCGACAGACCGGCGAGATCGGGAGCCGGAGCGGTTGGGCTATGGAGTACGGGCGAAACGATGCGGACCTTGCCAGAGATTTACTGCGATACGTCGTCGGTTTCACGGTTGCCTGTTTCGGTCGAGATTTTTCCGCCGAAGACTTCCGACGGGGACCAGGCTCTCTTTGATACGCTCGATTTGCTGGTGACCTACCGCCCGGCGTTTGTGTCCTGCACTTATGGGGCCGGAGGATCAACGCGAGACCGGACACTCGAGTTGTGCCAGGAGATCGAGTCGCGGTACGACACCGTGGCGATGGCTCACTTGACCTGTGTCGGATCAACGCGAGACGAGTTGCTCGAGTGGATTTCCCGTGTCCGTGACATCGGCATCTGCAACATCATGGCGCTGCGGGGCGATCCACCTCGCGGCACCGATTCGTTTGCCGCGGTGAGCGGTGGACTCGAACATGCCAATCAACTGGTTGACCTGATCCGAAGCCAGGGAGATCGGCTGGGTGTCGGAGTGGCCGCCTACCCGGAAGTGCATCCCGAGGCGGTCAACGCGGCGGTGGATCTTGAGAACTTCAAGCGGAAGATTGACGCCGGTGCTGACGCGGCATTTACTCAGCTCTTCTACATCAACGAGAATTTTTTGAGGTTCCGGGATCGGTGCCAGGCGGAAGGCATTTCGGTGCCGTTGATTCCGGGCATCATGCCGATCACCGGGTATTCTCGAATCCAGCGAATTGCCTCGCTGTGTGGAGCTCAGATCCCCGTCGAACTGGCCAAGCGGCTCGAGGCGGTCCAGGACGATCGCGAGGCGGAATTGGCCGTTGGCGTCGATTATGCAATCGAGCAATGCCGGGAATTGATTTCCGAGGGAGTTCCGGGAATTCACTTCTACGCGTTGAACCGATCACAGGCCTGTGCGCGGATTCTGGACGCCCTGGGTCACGGTGCTTCGCCGGAGTTGTCCGGTGAGCATTGAAAAGAGACCGTCGGAACTGCAACGGGCGCTCTCGGAGAGAATCATGGTTCTCGACGGGGCAATGGGGACGATGATCCAGGCCCTGTCGTTGGACGAGAACGGATTCCGGGGCGAGGAATTTGCTGGACATGGCAGCCCGCTGGAGGGATGCAATGATCTGTTGTGCCTGACCCGGCCCGGGGCGATCGAGAGGATCCACGACGAGTTTCTCGAGGCGGGGGCGGACATTCTCGAGACAAACACGTTCAACTCGACATCGATCTCGTTGGCCGATTACGCGCTGGAAGGTCGCGCCTTTGACATCAATCTGGCTGCAGCGCAGCTTGCTCGCCGTGCTGCCGACCGTGCCAGCGATCGCACGCCGGACCGCCGTCGTTTTGTTGCGGGCAGCCTGGGGCCGACCAACCGGACCGCGTCGATGTCCCCGGATGTGAACAATCCCGGGTTCCGCACGATCACTTTTGATGAACTGGTGGCCGCCTACCTGGAACAGATCGGCGGCCTGGTCGAGGGTGGTGTGGATCTGCTGATGCCCGAAACCAGTTTCGACACCCTGAATCTCAAGGCCTGCCTGTTTGCGATCGAGGAGTATTTTGACCGTCATGATGTGCGGTTGCCTGTCTCGGTGTCTGTCACCATCACCGACAATTCCGGGCGGACACTCTCGGGACAGACTCTCGAGGCTTTCTGGCATTCGATCGCGCACGCCGACCTGCTGTCGGTTGGAATCAACTGCGCGCTGGGTCCGACCCAGATGCGACCCTACATCGAGGAACTCTCGCGGATCGCGCCGGCTTTCACCAGTTGTCATCCCAACGCGGGATTGCCCAATGCGTTTGGCGAGTACGACGAGACCCCGGAAGATCTTTCCGGAACGCTGGCCGAGTTTGCGAGGGCTGGTTGGCTGAACATTGTTGGCGGCTGTTGTGGAACGACTCCCGAACACATCCGGCAGGTGGCCGAGTCGGTGGCGGGGTTGGCCCCACGGGTTGTCCCCGTGGAATCCGAAGAACCAAGTTTCAGTGGCCTGGAGGTCCTGACGGTCCGGGCCGACAGCAATCTGATCATGGTTGGTGAACGGACCAATGTCTCGGGAAGTCGTCGTTTTGCCAGGCTGGTTCGCGAGGGGGATCTCGAATCCGCCGTGGCGGTGGCGCAGCAGCAGGTCGATGGTGGCGCGAATGTTATCGACGTGAACATGGATGAAGCGTTGCTGGACGGCCCGGTCGCGATGACCACGTTTCTGAATCTGATCGCTGCAGAGCCCGACGTGGCTCGCGTGCCGGTCATGATCGACAGTTCCGACTGGGACGTGATCGAGGCGGGGCTGAAGTGTGTCCAGGGCAAAGCGATCGTGAACTCCATCAGCCTCAAGGAGGGCGAGGCTTCGTTCCTGGAACAGGCTCGGCTGGTGCGACGCTACGGGGCTGCGGTGGTCGTGATGGGTTTTGACGAGACGGGCCAGGCGACCGACGCCGATCGAAAAGTCGAGATCGCCCAGCGCTCCTTCCGCCTGTTGACTGAAATGGTCGGGTTCCCGGCACGCGATATCATCTTCGATCCCAATATCCTGACGGTGGGGACTGGAATCGAAGAACACGACGACTACGCCGTGGCGTTTTTCGAGGCCACCCGGAGGATCCGTGAGGCATGCCCGGGCACATTGGTGTCGGGAGGAGTCAGTAACGTGTCGTTTGCCTTCCGTGGCAACGAACAGGTCCGCCGTGCCATGAATTCGGCCTTCCTTTACCACGCTGTGGAGGCGGGCCTGGAACTGGGGATCGTCAATCCGACCCAGCTGACCGTCTACGACGACATCGCACCTGACCTGCTGGAGCACGTCGAGGACGTGTTGCTCAATCGTCGCGAGAATGCCACGGAACGGCTGCTGGAATTGGCCGAGACGATTCGCGGCGACGACGTCGGTGACGCCACCGTCGTGGCTCAGTGGCGTGATGAGCCGATCGGGAAGCGGTTGATCCATGCCCTGGTCAAGGGGATCAACGAGTTCATCATCGACGACACCGAGGAGGCGCGGCAGGAGTACGATCGTCCCCTGGAGGTGATCCAGGGACCGTTGATGGATGGCATGAACACGGTGGGAGAACTGTTTGGATCAGGACGAATGTTCCTGCCGCAGGTGGTCAAGAGTGCCCGGGTGATGAAGCAGGCGGTTGCGTACCTGACACCGTTTATGGAGGAGGAACAACGGGAGTCGGGCACCGCCGACGAGAGCCGTGGCCGGATTGTCACGGCCACCGTCAAGGGAGACGTTCATGATATTGGAAAGAACATTGTTGGGGTGGTGCTGCGGTGCAACAACTTTGACGTGATCGACCTGGGAGTGATGGTGCCCCTGGAAGACATTCTCGAGACAGCTGTTCGCGAGAAGGCGAACCTGATTGGACTCTCCGGATTGATCACTCCCTCGCTGGGCCAGATGGAGCAGGTCGCTCGGGCCATGCAGCGTCAGGGCCTGCGGGTGCCGCTGCTGATCGGTGGAGCGACCACCAGCTCGCGGCACACTGCCGTGAAGATAGCGCCGGAATACGAGAGTCCGGTTGTCCACGTGCTTGATGCCTCGCGGGCCGTCGGAGTCGTGGAGTCGTTGATGAGCGAAACGACGCGTGAGTCGTTCGTGGAGGCGAATCGGGTTGAGCAGGAACGGGATCGCCAGGCCTTTGCCGAGCGGCAACAAAAGGCACTCGTGCCATTCCAAGACGCCTGCCAGAACCCGGTCGTCACCGACTGGAAGAACTTGCCCCTGGAATCACCAGCATTCGTCGGTCTCCGGACGATAGATGACCAATCCCTGGAGGAACTGGTCGAATTCATCGACTGGTCCCCGTTCTTCCAGACCTGGGAATTGCGGGGCAAGTACCCGGCCATCTTTGACGATCCGGTCCTGGGCGAGCAGGCCCGAGAATTGTTCGATGATGCCCGCGAGTTGCTCGATCAAATTGTCAGTGAGGGATTGTTGACGGCACGAGGAGTTTATGGATTCTGGCCGGCGGTTGCCGATGGCCAGGACATCGTGTTGTTCAGCGGCCTGGAGTCTGGTGAGGAACTGGTGCGGTTCCCGATGCTCAGGCAGCAGTGGCAGAGGCGGGGACAGACGGAGTACAGGTCCCTGGTCGATTATGTCGCGCCACTGGACAGTGGACAGGTTGACCATGTCGGAGCGTTTGCGGTGACCGCGGGCGAGGGAATCGAGTCACTGGTCGAACGATTCGAGAGCGAACATGATGATTATCGATCGATCATGGCCAAGGCCCTGGCTGACCGGCTGGCTGAAGCGTTCGCCGAGTGCTTGCATGCCCGGGTGCGTCGCGAATGGGGAGACCGCGAGGAGTTGGACCACGAGGAGTTGATCGCGGAAAAGTACCGTGGCATCCGTCCGGCATTCGGTTACCCGGCCTGCCCCGACCATGTGCTAAAGGGTCGGTTGTTTGAGTTGCTCGAGGCGGAAACGCGGGCGGGGATCAGGCTGACGGAAACTTATGCGATGCTGCCGGCTGCCGCCGTCAGTGGTCTCTACTTCCACCATCCCGCCGCCCGGTATTTCTCGATCGATCGAGTGACCCGGGAGCAGGTGGAGGATTACGCCGGCCGCTTGGGCGTGTCGTTGTCCGAGGCCGAACGCTGGTTGGCGCCCAACCTGGGTTATGACCCTGGGTAGCCCGGTGGGTGTCCTGTCGGCAGGACGCTTTAAGCTTGTGGCTCGGTCATTCTCATTGGATCCAGTGCCTCGGCCAGGGTCTCCTCCGGAAGGATGTCCTTTTCGAGACACAATTCTCGAATTGTCTTGCCGGTCTTGAAGGCTTCCTTGGCCAGTGCCGCTGCGTTTTCGTACCCGATCAGCGGGTTGAGGCTGGTGCACATCGAGAGGCTCTTCTCGACGGCTGCCTCGCACGCGTCGTTGTTGGCTTCCATGTCGTCGGAGCAGAACTCGACAAAGGCATTGGTCACCCCGGTGAGCAACGCGATGCTTTCGAGGGTGGTTTGGCCCATCACCGGCATCATGATATTCAGTTGGAACTGTCCGCCGGACGCACCGCTGAAGGCGATCACCCCGTCGTTGCCCATGACCCGGGCCGCGACCTGCATCATGCTCTCACACATCACCGGATTGACCTTGCCGGGCATGATGGAGCTGCCGGGTTGACGATCGGGCAGCTTGATCTCGTAAAAGCCACAGCGAGGACCGGCACCGAGCCAGCGGATGTTGTTGGAGACGTTGAACAGAGTGCTGGCGATGGCACGCAGTTGACCATGGCATTCGACCAGTCCATCCCTCTGGGCATTGGCTTCGAAGTGGTCGGCTGCCTCGACAAAACCGATGTCGGTCTGGGACGCCAGGTCGGCGGCCACCCGGGCTCCGAACTCGGGGTGCGTGTTGATTCCGCTGCCGACCGCGGTGCCGCCTGCGGGCAACTCGAGTACTGCTTCCAGTGCCCGTTCGGCACGATCCACCGACAGGGCCAGCTGCCGGGCCAGCCCACCGATTTCCTGTCCCAGTCGAAGTGGCGTGGCGTCGGCAAGATGGGTCCGGCCAATCTTGATCCCCTGGTCCCACTCGTCGGCCTTGCTCCGAAGCGAATCACGGAAACGCTCGAGTGCCGGGACCAACCGCTTCCGGATGCCCTCGGCCACGGCGACATGAATCGCGGTGGGGAACATGTCGTTGGTGCTTTGTCCCATGTTGACGTGGTCATTGGGATGGATCGGCTTGTCGGTGGTGAAACGGTCGCCCCCGTTGAGTTCAATCGCCCGATTGGCAATCACCTCGTTGATGTTCATGTTGCTTGACGTGCCCGACCCGGTCTGGAACACGTCGATGGGGAACTCGTCGTCGAGTTGTCCGTCGATGACCTCCTGACACGACGCCAGCAGGGCATCCACCTGGGTGTTGTCCAGCGGATTCTTGCCGGTCTCGGTGAGCTTGCCGAGGTCGCGGTTGGCGACTGCCGCTGCCCGCTTGACGCGGCCCAGGGCGTGGACCAATTCGGCTGGCAATCTCCAGCCGCTGATCGGAAAGTTGTCGACGGCCCGTTGCGTCTGGGCGCCATAATAAGCCTGGGAGGGGACCTGGACGTCGCCCATGGAATCGTGTTCGGTGCGGAAATCGCTCATCGTGGTCAATCTGATCGGTGGGGTGAAAGTGAAACTGTGCCAGACAACCGGCGTGGCGGTTGGCACCGGAAACCGATTTTAGCGTGGTCGACCCGCTGGCTGTAGCGTGACCGGTCCTGGTCGGCGGTCTTAGCGGGGTCGGGCGTGGTCGCCGGAAGCGGAATTTCGGCAAGACGAGAGCAATCGCTGCAGCTTCTGGTTGTCGGGCTGTTGTTGCGAGGCCCACTCGAGGTGTTCCACGGCCTCGGTGAAACGGTCCTGGGAGTAAAGCCAGCGTCCGAATGCCAGTCGGGCTGTCAGCGACGCGGGGTTCTCTTCCAGGGCGTTTTCGTAGCAGGCCTGGACCTGGGTGCTCTGGTCGAGTTGTCGGTAGGCTCCGGCGGCCAGCAGCCAACTGGTGACCGCGTCGGTTCCGTCCTGGTTTGTGGCGCGTCCCTGGGCTGCCACGGCGTAATCGGCCAGCACGATACGGTACTCGTCCGCCGGGAGTGCCTTCTTGTACAACTCCTTCATGTAGACCAGCGATTCCCAATCGGGCTGGAACTCTCTGATGATCACCTGTGCTGGGAGTCCGGCCGCTGCCAGTTTTTTCAAGATCCGTCGCTGGACAACGCGATCGAGGTGAAAGGCCCGTTTCCAGTGTGCCAGCCCGGTCTTCTGGTCTCCGACAAGCCACGCTTCACTTCCCGCAGCTTCATGGACTCGTGCCTGGTGCGGGCGGATGACCAGGGCCTGGGCGATCAAGTCGTTGCTGGCGGCTGCCGTGTCGCCATTGAGGTATCCGAGTTGAGCCAGGTGAACGTAGCCCATGCCCTGCAACGGGCACAGTGCCAAGGACTGTCGTGCGTGGGCGAAAGCCTTGCCCAGGTGGCGGCGATGGGCGCCGAGCACCCCCGGCCGGGAGAGCCACTCGGATCGCTCGGCATCAGAATCAAAACCCGCGCCGAGTGCGGCTTGGCGGATTTGTCCCAGGGGCATGTGGGGGTTGGCTCCACCGGTTCTGAGTTCCTCGACCATCGTGACGTAGTGCGCGGCCAGTCTCAGGTGGGCCCGCGCGTGGTTCGGATTGGCCGTGATCGTGCGTCCCAGGGCGATCATCCGTTGCTGGTGTTTCTTGCGTGCAGCCGTCCTGTACTCGGCTGGCGTTGGAACCGTGTCGGGGTCCGCGGGGGTCTCCTTGGGGAACCTCAGCCGGAGGTATTCGTCCCAGTGAATGTCCCCGGCGATCCGTTGTCCGGTTTGCTGGATGCCGAATCCTGTCGCCAGCACGATGACCGTGGCAGCCATCATCCAGCCGATTCTTCGGAACCCGCCAGTTGTTTCCGGGATGGATTCAAAGGAGTCCGTCATTTCGTCGGCCGTGGCCATGGTGGCCAGGGACCGGGCGCAGGCCACCAGCAAGACGACGACGACCATGCAACCGGGGACATACCAAAGGAAGTCGAACAGGCAATGGACCAGGTGGGCCAACAGCGATGCGGTGACCGCGGCGGCGGCGGTGGCAACCCGGGGATCGGTGCCACGCTTGAGGCCGGTTTGGCACCAGGTCAGGCAACCAAAAATTGCCGTGAGACACATCAGCAGGCCGGGCAGNCCNGTTTCTGAAGCGACCTGGACGGGGCTGTTTTCGGCGTGAGTGAATTCACGGTCGCGGAACGGTTCGGAAAGAAACGTGGGATGGGCCTCGACGTGTGTTCCCAGCCCGGTCCCGGTCCAGGGAAACTTGGAGGCGACCTGCAGGTTCGCGTCCCAGACCATCAGGCGGACACCCGGNTCCCATTCTTCGAGTCGCTGGCTCACGTCCTGGAAGCCATAAAANCCCAGGCAGGTGGCAACCAGCACGGCTGAAGTGGCCAGCCCGGCCAACAGTCTTCCGGAGACTTGCTGGTGACGGTACATCATGGCGGCACAACTGNAAGCAGCGACGCCCAGGGCCAGAGCACCGCCTCGAGAGAGTGACAGCAGCCCGGCGAAGACGACGAGCCCCAGGCCACACATGACCACTCCGGGTACCAGGTCACCGCTGCCAGCCTTTTGCGCCAGGGTTGTGAAATCGCGACCAGTTCCAGGCTTCTGACCCACGCGACGGACAAGCCACCAGGCCAGTGGTGCCAGGCCGAGTGCCATGAAGTGAGCAAAGTGGTTCTTGTTGGTGAACGTTCCCTTGACCCNGTGGAGGGTGGAGGTGAAGGGGTGATCGTAGAACCAGAAAAAGCGGCCGTTGGAGGTGGCGAACTGGATCAGCGCGAAGGCGGCCATTGCGGCGGTGGCCAGGCCGATCACCTTGAGCATCGTCTCGACATCGTTGATCGTCCGCAGCCTCTGGCAGGCGACGGCAAACAACAGCCCAACGGCGATCACGCTGCAGAGTGCTTCGGTGGTGGCTGCCGGATACAGCGAAAGAGTGGACCAGGTGCCCAGGCTCTCGGCGGTCCAGGACGGAAGCCAATCGGCCAACGTGGGCGAGAGCGAGTGCAGTAGCGTGCTCGGGAGTGGGACGAGTTGCAGCACCAGCCAGAATGTTCCGGCCAGCAGAAGCGGCTCGGCCCGGCTCCAGCGATAACCGCTGATCCGCAGCGAGACACGACCGCCAATCCATGCCAGCGAGGCTCCAGCGGCACAACTGATCAACAGCAGTTGTCCCCAACCTCCGCGGCCTCCCAGGCAAATGGGGACCCCCAGCACTGCCAGGTACAGGAACAGGTCAACAGCCCGCAACCAGCGGGTTGATGTGATGGCGGTTGCCATTGCGGGGTCCTTTTTGCGGGAATGGTCGCGTGCGAGTCGACCTGGTCGGTCGGACTAAGCCGCCTGTTTCAGGCCGTCGGACGACTCCTCCCCGCTGCCGTACTCGTAACCGTAGCCGTAGCCGTAGTAGTCTCCACCGGCCTCGGCGGTGACATGGTTGATTACCGCGCCCAGCATGGTTGATCCGACGGCGGCCAGGGATTCGGTCGCTCGCACGACCATCCGGCGGCGGTTCTTGTCGGGTCGAACGACCAGCAGGCCGCCGTCGACCTGGCGGCTGATGATGGCTGCGTCGGTGACGGCCAGGGCGGGTGGTGCNTCGATGAGGATCTGGTCGTAGATGGACTCGGCCCAGGCGAGCAGTTCCGAGAATCGTGTGCCGTGAAGCAACTCGGCCGGGTTGGCGGGCCGGGCTCCGGAGGGTATGACGTCGAGGTGTTCGAGGTGTGTCGAGAAGACATTCCCCTGCGTGGCGGTGTCCGGAGGGAGGTCGCTGCGGAGAATACTCGAGAGGCCCTGCTGCCCCCTGAGATCCATCATCGCGGTCAGTCCCGGACGTCTCATGTCCGCGTCGATGAGCAGTGTTCGTTTTCCACTCTGGGCAAAGGCCACGGCCAGATTGGCCAGCACAGTCGTCTTGCCGTCACCGGGTTCGGTGCTGGTCACCACCAGGCGAGCGGTGGGTTCACTGGAAAACGCCAGGGTTGTTCTCAGTGTCCGGAACGCCTCGTTTTCGGACCCGTTGGGCTCGGCAAATGTCTGAACGGCATCCAGCCCCTTTGTCTCGGCATTGCCGGGGGGAAGTTCGCCCACGATCGCCAGGACCGGCAATCCGGCCTGCACCTGCAATTCCTCGGGTGAGCGGAACCGGTCGTCGAAGTAGTCGAGCACGTAAATCAGTCCCAGCCCGGAGCCCAGGCCACCCACAATCGCTGCAAAGGCAACGATCAGAAGTCGTGGGCTGACCGGTGCCTTGGCCACTTTCGGTTGGCTGACAATCTTGGTTCGCAGTCCACCACGTTCCTTGCCCAGGTCGGTGCGTGAAATGCGAGTGGCCAGGGCAATCGCCAGCTCCCGCTTGCGTGCGAGATCAAAGTTGAGAAGTCGGATTCGACCCATCAGGGCTTCGAAGCTCGACACCACCTGGCTCTCGCGGTTGAAATCATCTCGCAGGGCCTGTTCGCGGAGTTCGGCGTAACGCAATTTCTGGGCCGACATGTCGATCAGCGTGGGGGTCAGCCGATCCTTGGCCAGAGAGGACATCTGGGCGCTGATGTCGGTGGGCCGCTTGGACAACCACTGTTGCCTGGCCTTGATCCTGGCGGACAGCATTTGCATGCGGGGGTGATTGGGACCGAGCTCGGCCGAGTCGTTGCGGTAGGCGACCTGGTCGTTGATCAATTGCTGTCGCGTTCTTCCGTCGAGATAGGAGTCCTGTGGATTGAGTCCCATCTGCCTCAGGAAAACCTCTTTCCCAACCACTTCGATTTGCTGCAGGGCAAACTGGTGAATGTTCTCGCCTCGGGCAGCCGCTTCACGGATTGCCTGCATTGTTGCCCGTGCTTCCCGGGTCCGGTTCATCGCATCGATCAGGTGCTTGTTGAGTTCCTGGAGTCGCTCGGCCGCCGGGTTGATGTTCTNGTTGTCGGGGCCCGAGATGATCTGCATCTGTCGTTTGAGCACCAGCAATTCGGCGTTGATTGCGTTGGTTTCNTCATCCAGTTTTTCACGTTTCTTGGTCAGGAACTCGACATCTTCGCTGGCGGTCGACTTGTGGATCTCCCGCATCAGCTTGAGGTAGCTGTTGACGACATGATTGACGATCGCGGCGGCCGTCTGGGGATCACGGGATCGGTAGCGCACATCGATCAGGTTGGTGCGTCTTGGAGCGGAAACGCCCAGTTGCTTGCGGAGAGCGTCGATCCACTTGNNACGGGGAACATCCTTGAGATCCACGCGATGCTTGGCGGGGAGTTTCTGCAGGACCTCTTCGAGCACGAGGTCGCTGGTGAGCACNCCCTGGTAGTTGGCCATGTTCTCACGGACACCTCCCTGGNTCTCCATCGATTCCTGGAGCACGTTGGAGCCCATTTGCAGGACGTACAGTCGTGAACTGGATTCGTACAGTCTCGGCGCGGTGGCGTAGTAGAGTCCGGCAAGCAGAACGGCAACGAACACCGAAGCAAACAGCAATCCCTTGCGAACACGCACCACGTGCAAGAATCGCACGATTCGCGTCAGCGTGGCCGCCTGGGGGGCGGTCTCGTCGAGCGGTCGATTCGGATGAGACTGGTCGGTCGACATGAGATGTCAGGCGGTCGGTGACGTGTGTTTTAGAAGAGTGGAGTCAGGCTGGCACCAAGACCGAAGCGGACGATCTTGACCATTTCCAGCAACACGGTGGCGGGAGTGTGCTCCACCGAGACCAGGTCTTGCGGTCCAAGCCGGATGTTGCGACTGGCATCTCGCTTGGCTTCGTTCAGGGAGACTTCAATGACGGCCGTCTCGCCATTTCCTTCCGGCATCGGCCGGATGATGAAGACCTTGTCGGCGACGGTCGAGGAGAGTCCACCGGCCATCGCGACGGCATCGAGAACATGGACCTCGCGATCGTAGGGGAAGTCGTAGCGGTTGGGTTTCTTCACGAGACCCATCACGTGAATCGGTTCCGGGTCTCGTTTTTCGATCATCACCGTGGCCCCGTCGGGGATGTAGTACCCGGCGGAACCAGTCTGGGTGGCTTGGACAAGGTTGATCCTGAGCACCTGTTCGGAGTGGGCTGTGTTGGTCGCCACGCTGTAACCGGCGGTCTTGATTCCCGTTTTCCCGGGGCCGGTGTCACCGCTCTTGGCTGTCGATTTGATCTCGATGTTGCTTCCTGCGTCACTGGAGAGTCCTCCGGCGGCGTAGACGGCCGCCAGCAAGCTGCTGCGGTCTCGTGGCAGGTCATAGACACCCGGCTCTTTGACGCCGCCAAGCACCATCACGCGGTTCTTGAATTTCTGTCTCATCGTCACCGTGACGTTTGGTGACCAGAACAGCCCGCGATTGACGCACGCGGCGGTCACCGCGGCCTCGGCTCCTTCCAGAGTCAACCCGGTCAGCGGCAGGCTGCCAATACCAGGCATGGTTGCGGCACCGGTTCGAGCATTCACTCGGACCGGCCATGTCACGGTGCTCTCGGTGGTCAACCCGGACGCGACGGAGATCTCGAGCACGTCACCGGCAGCGATTGTCTGGCTGCCGACTGATGGCATGGCGATGTTGGTCCATTGCACCGTTCGTGGGTTGTCATACGAGGGGGCCGCGAGTTCCTCGGGCATCGTGTCGGCGGTGAAATGTGGACCTTTCGAATTCATCAGTGCGCAACCGGACGTCGCCAACGGAATCAACAGGCCGGCCAGCAGGACGGCGGCGGCGCGATGCACGGGTTGATTGCGCATAGGTCGGGTTTCGGAGCGGATCGCAAGGGACCACTCTGGCATCGCAACGACACGACGTCCGCTGCGATTGGTTCTGGATGGGCTCGGGAGACTCGGAGACGGTGTCGTNGANAAAAANATGAGGCCGGAACGTTAGGTGAGTGCCCGTCTCGAGTCAATATCGCTTCAGACCGGATGTCCCAACGGCCGATTTCATCTTGCAGTCGTTGGTTGATCCCACCTAGGTTCTCGCCAGATGACAGAATCAGTGCTCGTGTTTGCAGTGATGGCTTCCAGTTCGTTGCTACTGCTGGCCTGGCAGCGACGGCCGGTACTGCGGTTGGTTTTACGACTACTGCGGTGGCGGCGTGACCGGGTGTCAGCGGCTACAAATGCACGAGCCGGTGTGGCGATTGGCCAGCGGTTGACGCAATTGACGCCCACGAGGGTGGTCAAGCAGCAGGATCCGACGGTGGCTGTCATCGAGGCCGAAAAGACGCGTCGAGCTGCGGCGATCGCGTCCATGACCGAACTGTTCGACGTTCCACGCCTGGTTGGCGGTACGCCGACTTTGGGCCGGATCGAATTCGAGCGGATTGTCGGCGTGGAACCGATGTGGAGTTGGCTGGTCGGGTGCCGTCGTGAGNCTGGGTGCGCGATGGCCGAGCGGGCCGGCGAATCCCTGGCGGTGATTCACGAGACCCTGCGATTGCCGGTCGGCTTGGGCGAGAGCCTGGCCGAGCCGTGGCGTGTTGAACCAGGGGCGGTGGTCGACGTGTCGATGACGCAGGACCACGAGGTTGCCCTGCACGGTGACTTCAATGCCTGGAACCTGCTGGTTGTCAACAACGGCCAGCGGCTGGTGATCACCGACTGGGCCGGGTCGGATCTCTGTAGCCCGTCGGTCGTTCGTGGTCCCTGGGTCTTTGACGCCGCGTGGCTGATCATCACCCTGTTTCGCAGCCGGCTGGGTCCGATCGAACGGATCGGTCATGCCGAGGCGTTCTCNCGGGCTTTTCTGGATTCCTACGCCAGGGCACGTCGTTTGCCCGAGGCTCCTGCCGTCTGTGGAAGGTACCTGGCGAGCCTGGCTCCGGTGTTGAGCCGCCCGGTCATCCGGGGGCGACGTGGCCAGTGGTTGAGGCCGAAGCTGGACGTGGCGAGGCTGGGTCGGTTTGCAGCGGAATTGTGCGGCAGGACCGCCAGGCGGCGGGCGGCTTAGACCCCACGCCCACATCGACGATGGCCCGCTCACCATTGTGCGAAGTCGGCTCGTCCCGTATTCCCCCGNCACGGTGATTCTGGTATCACCCCGATCCGCCGTTGGTGGGTGATTAGACCACTCCCGTTGCACGCCGTCATCGCATGTCGTCGGCCTCCGAATTCTCGTCTTCGATTCCTCCCGTGACATCGGTGTCCCCGGTGATTCGGCCGCTGTCGTTGCGCGAAAATTTTGCGTGGACATTGCCNGCCAACCTNGTCTATGCCGCCTGCCAGTGGGGGANCCTGGTNGTGCTGGCCCAGGTGGGAGGCAAACCGCTGGTCGGCCTGTATGTCCTGGCGGCGAGCATCACCGTGCCGGTATTTGTCTGCCACAGCTTGCAGCTGCGGGCNCTCCAGGCGACCGACACCAACGGAGAGTTCCGCTTCGGCGATTACCTGGGCCTGAGATTGATTTCGACCGCGTTGGCCTTGTTGGTCACCGTCGGGATTGCCTGGTGGACCGGTCACCGTGACGGTGCCTGGTGGGCGGTCATTCTCCTGGCATGTGCCAAGTCGTTCGAGTCGGTTTCGGACNTGATTTACGGATTGCTGCAGCAGAACGAACGCATGGATCGTGTGGCCCGAAGCAAGGCACTTCACGGNGGATCGTTGCTACTGGGCCTTGGACTGGGAGCGGTGGTTGTCGGAGATATCGTCGGAGCAATTTCCGGGCTGGTTGTCGCTCGCCTGCTGGTCCTGTTGGCTTACGATCTGCCAGCGGCTCGCTGGATTGCCCGGACCAACACTGGCCAGGCTCTTCGGCCACGCTGGGACCCGGTGGTGATGAAGGGACTGATCGCACAGGGTTTGCCCCTGGCNGTGGTGACCCTGTTGATTTCCCTGGAAACCAACATCCCGAGATATCTTGTCGACTANCAACTGGGCCTGGCCGCGCTGGGACTGTTTGGTGCNGTCGCCGCGTTGATCACTGCCGGTGGCACTTTCACTCGCGCGATGAACCAGGTGGCCAGTCCTCGCCTGGCTGCGTTGTACCATTCCGGCAACCTGGCGGGATTCCGTCGCATGCTGGGTGGGATCCTGGCCATCTATCTTGTGCTGGGCCTGCTCGGGTTGGCGATGGTTCCGCTGATGGGGCGATGGTTGTTGGACACTTTGTTNGGCGCCGAGTTTGTCGAGCACCAGGACCTGTTGCTGGTTGTGATGTTGGCCGCTGCGGTGGCTTACCAATCGGGGGCCCTGACTGCAGCAATGATCTCGATCCGGGCCATTCGTTCCCAGTTGCCACTGCGGTTGATGACCGTCGTCACGTCGCTGGCCGGTTGCGTGTTCCTGATGCCTCGCTGGGGTTTGCTGGGAGCCGGNATGGCCCTGGTGCTGGCCAAGCTGCCATTTGTCGTCGTGTCCCTGGTGATCCTGTTGCGGGCGACGCGGGCCACGTCGCAGTTGCCGGAGGGCGATTGAACATGTGTGGCCTGGCAGGTTGGCACCGTTCGAGGAATCTTCCNGACGTCGGATTGTCGGCTGACGTGATGGCCGGGGCGTTGGTTCATCGAGGGCCCGACGCNNGGGATTCGTGGCAGAGCCACGATGGAACCACGTCGCTGGGATTCCGACGCCTGGCAATCCGTGATCTCGACATGCGAGCCAACCAGCCAATGACATCGGCCGGGGGCAACACGACGATTGTTTTCAACGGTGAGATCTACAACACCCGGCAGCTGGTCGCGCGGTACCTGAACGGGGTGACATTGCGGACGACCGGTGACACCGAGGTCTTGTTGGAACTCTTCGAACGGCGTGGGNCCGNGATACTCTCGGAAATCAACGGGATGTTTGCCGTGGCGATCTGGAGCCGTGACAGTGGCACGGTGCACCTGGCCCGCGATGGTGCCGGCAAGAAACCACTGTATCTTTATCACGGTGATGGTTTCACAGGATTTGCATCGGAGTTGCGAGCCTTCACTGGTTGGCCACGTGATCCAGATCCCGACGTGGTTCCCCACTTCCTGCACTTTGGTTACGTCCCTGCTCCCCGGACGTTCTTCAGGCAGATTGACCAGTTGAGACCCGGTGAGGTGGTGCAACTGCGTGGTGGGCGGGTTGTCTCGCGTCGTCGATTTCATGATCCGCTTGAATGGGAGTGGGGCCGTACGACCACCTGTGACGAGGATCGGCTTGCNGGCTTGCTCGACGATGCGGTGGCCTGCCGGACTCAAAGCGATGTTCCGCTGGGCACGTTTCTTTCCGGAGGGGTCGATTCATCGTTGGTCGTCGCCGCGCTGGCCGACGGCGGTCACCGGGACCTGCCGGTGTTCACGGTGTCGTTCGACGAATCCAGGTACGACGAGGCTCCGCATGCCGCTGCGATTGCGGCGCACCTGGGTCTCTCGCACCAGGTGATCTCCGTCGATCTCGATCGGCTTCCCGAGCTGGTGGACGACTACCTGGATTGCTACGAACAGCCGTACGCCGACACGTCGGGATTGCCGACGATGTTGTTGTGCCAGGCCGTGCGACAGCATGTGACCGTCGCCTTGTGTGGTGACGGAGGCGACGAGTTCTTNGGTGGGTACACGCGGTACGACTGGTTCCAACGCGCACTCTCGGCGAACCGCTGGCCACGGGCGATGCGATGGCTCGCCGGCCAGGCGGCCGTGGCGTTCAACCGTCGGAAAGGCCAACGGCTGGCCAGTTGGCTCGAGAATCACGATCCGCCGGGACTCTATGCCGAGATTCTCAGGGGATGGCACGTCACTTCAATCTCTCAGGTGGTGCCCGACATCGATGGAGCCGACGAGCGTCCGGTGTCGTTGGTTCGAGATGTTTTTGATCGTGTTGACGCCGACCCGGTTTCCTCGGCCGCCGCCTTTGATGCCGCTTTCTACATCCCCGATGATTTGCAGGTGAAGGTGGATCGCGCCTCGATGAGATTCGGACTGGAAGTGCGGTGTCCGTTGCTGGATCACCGAGTGAGGCGATTCGGTGCCGAACTCTCCACGGATCTGCGGACCCGCAGGGGATTGAAAACCGTCCTGCGAGATCAACTGGCCCGTCGCGTGCCTCGTGCGTTGTTCGAGCGCCCCAAGATGGGATTCGGAGTGCCATTGGCTGGCTGGCTGGCTGGTCCATTGGCCGATCGCATTGCTGACAGCCTGGGGGCCCAGGTGTTTCGTGAGTGCGGTTGGCTGGATCGGGAGACAGTCGANAGTGTGATGAGATCTTTCCGGTCGGGCCGCTCCGAGTACGCCGGGGCGATCTGGAAGTTGTTCGTGCTCTCGGAAGTCCTGCAGAAACAGGCGACGACAACAACCGCGGCGTCGCGGGTGGTTCCCGTGGGGAGCGCCGCATGAGCCACGTGCATTCCATTCCGAGCGTCTCGTCGGCCTCGACCGGCAACCTGCAGACAGCCTGTGCGGTGACCGCGTTGTACCTGTTGCCATTTCCGGCGTTGAACTTCGGAGTCAGCTTCACTCTTGCAGATGTGTTCCTGGTGACCGCGGTGTTGCTGAACGCACCACAACTGGTCCGATTACAGCCATTCCAGGTGCCATGCCTGNTGGCGGTGCCGCTGTTCGTGGCTTCGACGCTGNTCGATCCCGACAGCAGCCTGGTCGAACTGGTACAGGTGGTCTACATCTGGGGTTTTGTCGTGCCATTCGGCTGGGTGGCGTTTGTTGGCCTGGGGATGCGTCGCATCGTGCTGATCGTGTTGGCCTCGGCCGTGACGAATGCCGTGGTGGCGATTGGCCAGGGAATCGGTTACCTGCCCGAATTGGGCAACCAGCACATCATCAATTTTGGAGGGAGTTTCTCGAGGGCCGCCGGTCTCAGCCTGAAGTGCAATTCGCTGGTGATGGGTCTCACCCCGTGCCTGATGTTGATTCCTCTCCTGTTGCGGGGCCGCACACGACTCGTGGTACTGCTGGTGTTGATTCCCGGATTGTTGGCGGCAGTGTCCAAGTCGGTTGTGTTCGCCGTACCCGGGGTGCTGTGGTACGTCTGGCACGAGCCCCGTCGCCGTGGTGTCGCCGCTTTCCTGTGCGTGTTGGCACTGGCGTGGGTGGTCCAGGGCGAGGGCATCACCGGGGTCGGCGACCTGTGGCACCACTTCAGCGATGTGGTCACCCGTCGGCTGGACCGGATAGACAATTCGGTCGAGGAGCGGATCGAGTTGATCCGAATTTCTCTTGACCATGCCGCCGATGCCCTGATTCTGGGATTTGGACCGGCCGGGACGCATGTTCGTGTTTCGGCCATGACCAACAACACCGTCCATGTCTACTACCTGGGCGTGTTGCTGACGGGAGGTTTGCCGGCCGCGTTGCTGTCCTTGACCGGAATGGGCCTGATCGTGACGGGGTTGTGGAAGCACCGTCAACGGCATGTTTGCCTGTATGTCGTCTCGCACCTGTTGGCCCTGTCGGTGATGACGGCGTTGCTGGTCAGCTTCCAGGTTCTGCCCTTTGTTGTCGGTGGCGCCATTCTTGCCCAGGTCTCGGCAAGCACAGTCGCTTCGAGAGAATCGGAGCGCCGAGGGTTGTCGTTTTCATCGCCCAATTACGCCTGGACCCCCTCTCGATGAGCCCCTGTCGCATTTTGCATGTGATCAACAACCTGCACCTGGGCGGTGCCGAGACGATGCTGGTGCGTTTGCTGAGCCGCCTGGATCGGGACCGCTGGTCGCCGCGGGTCGTCTCGTTGGTTGGTGGGGGGCCGACGTCCGATCAACTCGAGTCGTTGGGTGTGCCGGTGACGATGGTGGGCATGCGGCGTGGACTGCCGGGTCCCACGACACTGTTCCGGTTGACCCGGGCCGTTCGCCAGGCGCGTCCCGAATTGATCCAGACATGGTTGTATCATTCCGACCTGCTGGGTGGGCTGGCATCACGATTGGCGCGGACAGGGGCACCGGTTGTCTGGAACCTGAGACGGGGCGGACCGGTCCGGGGTGTCGACAAGCGGACGACGATTTGGACGGCTCGTCTCTGCGCCGGACTGTCCAGGCGGATTCCCGAACGGATCGTCGCCAATTCCGAGTTCGGACGGGAGGAACATGTCGAGTTGGGATATGACGCGGACCGGATGGACGTGATCTCCAACGGTTTTGACGTGGACCGATTCCAACCGTCGGAGATGGCTCGTCGAGCGATCCGTGATGAACTGGGGCTGTCACCGGACGCCTTACTGGTCGGAATGGCCGCACGCTGGGATCCATTCAAAGACTACGCCACCATGCTGGGGGCGGCGTCACGGCTGATCCTGGAACAACCGCGGTTGCACGTTGTGCTGTGTGGCCCGGGACTCGAGTCGTCGAACCCGGAACTGGCTTCGATGATTGAATCGATCCCCGGCGACGGTCGCTGGCGAGATCGACTGCACCTGCTGGGCCGGCGGTCGGACATGCCGAGATGGCAGGCCTCCCTGGACGTTGCCGTGTTGTCCTCGTTTTCCGAGGGTTTTCCCAACGCGATGGGCGAGGCGATGGCATGTGGAGTGCCGTGCGTGGCAACCCGGTCAGGAGGAGCGGTTGAAATTCTTGGTGACACCGGGCGGCTGGTCGATGTGGGTGACGTGGAGGGGCTGGCAGCTGCCGTGGGAGATCTGCTGTCTGCATCGCCGGAATCGCGGCAGGAATCAGGCCGGGCCGGACGCGAACGGATCGTGCGGGAATTTTCACTCGAACGCATGGTCGAACGATTTGAAATGACCTGGAACGACGTGCTGGCTCACTCGGTTTCGCCTCGGCGACAACACGGCAGGATGACCAGGACCGTACTCGATAGGGCGGCGTGAGGGTTGGATCATGTGTGGCATTCTTGGCAGTTGGACAGCTCGGCCCGTTGAATCCGGAGTTGCCGATGAGGCATTGTCCGCAATCTTCCATCGGGGCCCCGATGATGAGGGGAGGCTGGTTGATGGAAACGTGTTCCTGGGAATGCGACGCNTGGCCGTGATCGACTTGCAGGGCGGGCGGCAGCCGGTCACGAACGAGTCGGGCGATTGTGCCGTGGTGATGAATGGCGAAATCTACAATTACCGGGAGTTGGCCACCCGGTTGAAAGTGGCTGGCCACCGCTTGGCGACGGATTCGGACACAGAAGTCGCCGTTCATCTTTACGAGGACCATGGCACGGATGTCGCGACGCACTTGCGGGGCATGTTTGCCCTGGCGATCTGGGATCGCAAGCGTCGTCGGCTGGTGCTTGCTCGTGACCGTTTTGGCAAGAAGCCGCTTTTTTATGCCCGCACGCCTGGTGGGGGATTGGTGTTCGCCTCGGAACTCAAGGCCCTGCGGCCGTTGCTGGAATCGGCTGGTGGCTGTTGGTCAATCCGTGCCCAGGGTATTGCGGATTACTTGTCCCTTGGCAGCGTNCCGCAGCCGGAGACGATCTTCGAGGGTGTTTCGATGGTGCCGCCCGGCCAGGTGTTGACCTTCGATGGCCAGGATGTGGAATTGAGCAGTTATTGGTCGCTCGAAGACTCACGCTACTCGGTGAAATCGCCCAAACCGCCGGTCAGTTATGACGAGGCGATCGGGCGCACGCGTGAACTGGTTCGAGACGCGGTTCGGATTCGCCTGAGATCGGATGTGCCCCTGGGGGTGTTTCTCTCCGGCGGCGTGGATTCCTCGATCGTTGCCTGCGAGGCGGCGGCTGCGGGTGGCGGCAATCTCGAGACGTTCACCATTGGCGTCGACGATGCCCAATTCGACGAATCGGACGTGGCCCGTCGCACGGCCGAATCTCTCGGTGTCCGCAACACGGTGCTGCCGCTGCGGATCACTCCGCGGGACACGCTGCTGGAGTTGGTTCGTCATTACGACCAGCCATTTTCGGATCCCAGTGCGATTCCCAGCCTGGCCATTTCACAACTCGCTCGTGAACACGTCACGGTGGTTCTGACGGGAGACGGTGGCGACGAGATTTTTGCCGGATACCGACGCCACCTGGCGGCTCACCTGGCCGGTCCGTTGGACCATCTTCCTGCCGGGTTGGCTCGCCGGATGGCCCGCAGTGCTGCGATGGTGCTTGGCCAGGTGGCCGGGCAGCGGCGGAGTCGGTTGGGGTTTGCAGCGAGGTGGTTTCGAGGGCTGGGGATGGAGCCATCGGAGCGGTACCTGGCGTGGACGGCCGACAAGTTGAGAGAGGTGGACAAGCAGGCAGCGTGGTGTGGTCCGGACGTGAGATCGACCGAANAATGGCTTGACGGTGTGCGTCCGTCCGGCCTGGGAGCTCTCGACACACAGGCCGCCACCGACATCCGGGTCAACCTGCTCAGTGGGCTGTTGGTCAAGATGGACATGGCGACAATGGCTCATTCGCTCGAAGCCCGTTCGCCGTTACTGGACCATCAACTGGCAGAATTTGTCGTGTCCCTGCCGCCTCACCAGCGGTTGCATGGCCGGAAGCTCAAGAGCCTGCTGCGGGACGGTTGGCGCGACCAACTTTCCACCGAGGTGATCCAGGGGCGGAAGCGTGGTTTCGAGATTCCCCTGGAATCCTGGCTGGAGGGCGCCTTGCGTGAACCATTGATGGACACGTTGGCACCCGGTTCAGCTCGGGTTCGAAGCTACCTCGACGGTGGCCTGGTGGACACGCTGATTGCAGGTGACGGCTTTCGCGATCGCAACCGGCCGACGTTGCTGTATTCGTTACTGGTGCTCGAGTTGTGGCTGCGCGAGTTCGAATCGTCGACGGCGAGCGAGCCGGCCGCGGCCGCTTAGCCGGTCCCGCGGGCGGGCCTAGGCCGCGNGTCTCATCGGTGTGATGTTGCGANTCTCGCTCTCGCCGATCCCCAGCGCGTTNCGGTAGATGCGGGCATACGCAGCCGACACGATATCGAGGTGGAATCGCTCGGTGACCAGTTCCCGGCTGGCTTGTCCCATCCGCTTTCGACGAGCGGGGTCNGCCAGCAGATCGAAGATGGTGCTGGCCAGNGCCTGCCCATCACGCTCGGGGACCAGAACGCCATTTTCACCGTGCCGGACCACTTCCCGACAGCCGGGCACATCGGTCGTGACCAGCGGCAGACCCAACGCNCCGGCTTCAAGCAGCACTCGAGGCACTCCCTCGCGGAGGTAAGTTGGCAGGACAAACAGGTCACTGATGGCCAATAGTGTTGGCACATCGGATCGTCGGCCCAGGAATCGGACGTCGGGACAACGGTGAACGCGTTCGGCAGGAAAGGCCGTTGGTCCCTCNTCCACCTCGGGACCGACCAGCAAGAATGTGACCTGTGGGTTGCGAGCCCGGACCAGTGAGGCTGCTTCGAGGAATTCGGAGATTCCCTTGGGACGGATCAGTCGTGAGACCATCGTGATCACTGGTTTTTCGTCCAGGCCCAGGTCGTCCTTGAGTGCGGCACGGGTGGCTGGGCTTCCGGCTGAGGCGATGTAGGGTTCGACATCGATGCCCGAGGAGAGCACCAGTTCGTCAGTTGACTCGACNACCAGGCCATGATCCTTGAAGTATTCCTGGTCGTCCGGGTTCTGGAAAACNGTTGTGTGGCAGGCTGGGGCTGCTCGACGCTGCAGCCGACGGTAGAGCCATCTCATCGCGAGCGCCTTGGGCGAGGACGAACTGAACAGGGCCCCCATTCCCGTAATAGTTCGTACACAGGCCGGGATGTTTGCGCGGGCCGCGGCCGAGGGGACCAGGATCGATGGCTTGGTGTTGACCGAGTGGACCAGGTCGGGACGGTGCTGCCTCATCAGCCCCTCGAGGATGTCCCGGGCATGCCAGTCACCGACAGGATCCAGCGCGCGTCGTAGTGGAAAACGGTGGTAGCTGAATCCGGCCTCGTCGAGTTCTTCGCCCTTGTCCGGTCCGACGGCAGCCACATCNAATCCATCAGCGGTCAGCCGCTGCATCAGGGGGATTCGCAGGTGCAGACGTCCGCTGCCGATGATCCAGATTTTTGGTCGAGACGACGACGCCATGAGTGGGAATCGACAGGGGAGGGGCCGGGTGAGACAGGGCGGGATCGTAGAACGAGCAGGACACCGGCGGCAAGAGCAAACTCATGTTTGTCCGCGTCGACAACGCACGTTGATTGATTGCTTGGTCTTCTGATACCTTTCGCCGCCTCCCGGTCCGTGATCGTGTGTCATGGACCNGGTGGGTGACCGAACANCGCAAAACAGTCGAACGAATTTACGGGAACAGTNTGGTGCAATCGCGGCACTCGGCCCCTCTGGCAAGCTGGTACCGGCGTGGAGGCAAGCGGTGCCTTGACCTCGTNCTGGGTCTGACGCTGTTGGTGACGGTGTTGCCATTACTGGTCGTGGCCGCGGTGCTGATCAAGCTCGAATCACGGGGCCCGGTCCTNTTCATCCAGCAGCGACTGGGNCGCGGTGGCCGGCTGTTTCCCGTGTGGAAACTCCGGACAATGACCGATCGTCCACGACACGTTCACCGGCAGGTCTTCGACGGAGATGCCGAGGTGACCCGGGTGGGGAACTGGTTGAGACGGACCAAGGTCGATGAACTGCCCCAGTTGTGGAACGTGGTTCGGGGTGAGATGTCAGTCGTGGGGCCACGACCGGGGCTGGCCGAACATCGACCTCAACTGGATCACCATGGTCAGCGACGGCTGGAGGTTCGTCCCGGCCTGACCGGATGGGCCCAGGTTCATGGAAATATCTATCTCTCGTGGCCACACCGCTGGTGCTACGACGCGTGGTATGTCGACCACCAGTCGCTGGCACTGGATGCCTGGATCGTGATCAGGACGGTCGCTGTGGTGGTGTGTGGTGAGGAAAAATTTGCCAGGCGATCGGGTTCCAGGAGAGCGGCATGAAGGGTCACACCAATGGCCGTGCTCCACGNATCGTCCTGGCCGGTGCGGTCAACAGTTCACGGCTGACATTCGAGGCTCTGCAGCGGCACCAGGCGTCACTGGTTGGCGTGCTGGGGTTGTCACCTCAACGAGGCCACCGGGTGAGTGGATATGTCGACCTGGCTGAAATGGCCAGGGCCGAGGGCGTGGCCTCGGCGAGTTTCGAGAACATCAACGACGAGTGGGTGATGCAGCGTGTTGCCGACTGGGATCCCGACCTGTTGATNGTTGTCGGATTGTCACAGATGGTGCATCCCGGATTGCTGAACGTGCCTCGACGTGGGTGCGTGGGGTACCATCCCACGGCNTTGCCTCGTGGCCGTGGTCGGGCTCCGATCGCCTGGCTGACCCATGATGGATCTGATGGCGCAGCAACNTTTTTCGTGATGACCGCAGAAGCCGATGCCGGAGGGATTCTGGTCCAGGAACCATTTGTGGTTCCGGGGGACGCCTACGCTGCCGACGTGGTGGCCGTGCAGTCGACTGCAATCACTCAGGCGCTGGATCGCTGGTTGCCCCGGCTGATGGAGGGTTGGTGGGATCCGATGCCGCAGGACGAAACCCGGGCCACCTGGAACGGCCGTCGTGGTCCTGCCGATGGCTGGATCGACTGGTCGCGACCGGCCGTGGATATTCTTCGAACAGTTCGCACGGCGTCGAAGCCTCATCCCGGTGCCTACACCTATTCCGGTGGCCAGAAATTGACCGTGTGGCGAGCGGAACTCGAGACCGACTGGCCGATTCGCGGATCGGTGGGCCGGGTGCTGGCCGAGGAGCCTGATCGTGGCCTGCTGATCCAGGCCGGTGATGGATTGATCTGGCTCACAGAAATTGAAGGAGTCAATCGGCCACGAGTCGGCAGTCGACTGGGGTTTGTCGTCGAGACCGAACTGGCAAACCTGGCAGGACGGATGGCCGNTATGGAAAAACGGCTCGAGGAATTGACCGGAGACCGGTCGGGTCACCGAGCTGCCTGAAAAAACTGATTCGGATCGTGTGACTGGCGTGAGATTGGAGAAGACAAGATCGGCATGAAGGTCCTGGTGGTTGCTCCTCATCCTGATGACGAGGTGCTGNGTTGTGGTGGCGTGATGGCCCGCCACGCCGCGGCCGGGGACGAGGTGTACGTGACGGTGGTTGGCCGGGGAATTCCCGAGAAATTCTCGGACGAATCGGTTGCCCGGTCACGGGGCGAATTGGCTGACGCTCACCGCGTTCTGCAAGTCACCGACTGCCGGTTCCTGGATTTTCCTGTTCCACGNCTGGACACCGTGCCGGGCCACGAATTGGCCGACGCTCTTGGCGGGCTGATTTCCGAATGGCAACCTGACACGATGTACCTGCCACACCACGGGGACATCCACACCGATCATTATCATGTCCACACAGCGGGCCTGGTCGCAGCGAGGCCCCTGGCAGGCTGCCCGGTCCGTCGGGTGTTGGCCTANGAAACACTGTCCGAGACCGAATGGGCTCGGCCGACCCCCGACACGGTGTTCCAGCCGACGGTGTTTGTCGATATCGAGCCTTTCCTGGAGCAGAAGGTTGAGGCGATGGCGTGTTACCAGAGCAAGCTGGTGGCACCGCCCCATCCCCGGTCCCTGGAGACGATCCGATCATTGGCCCACCTGCGAGGTTCGACGGTGTACCTGGCGGCGGCCGAGGCGTTCATGTTGGTACGAGAGATCCTGGAGATNAACGAGTCTCCAGCAGAAATGGCAGGATAATCCATGACGACCCAGCACNGTTCTCCCACCCCCGGCACGAGTGTCCCGGACGCACTCCAGTCCATGGCCCAGTCCCTGGCTGCTCCGTTTCGCAAGGACGCGGCGGAAGAGTTTTTCCTGGACGACCTCAACCAGCGACTGGCCGCCGCACATGACCAGGAATTGGTCGAGCGGCCCGAACTGTTCCCGACGCTCCACGTGGTGGGGCCGCCCCGCTCGGGGACAACTCTCCTGATGCAGCTCTTGGCGGCTCACCTGGAAGTTGGCTACATCAACAATCTGATTGCTGCCTTTTGGCGGGCGCCGCTCTACGGCATCCGGCTCTCCAAGAAACTCTGTCCACAACCGGCCGACACGAGGTTCGTTTCCAGGTACGGGCGGACCGATGCAATCACCGAACCNCACGAGTTCGGTTACTTCTGGAAGGAACTGCTGGGCTACTCCGATCTGGCCGAGCCGATGGCCGGACACGAGGAGACCATTGACTGGGAACGGGTCCGGGTGCTGCTGACGGCGATGACTCACGAGTTCCGGGGACCGGTCGTGTTCAAGTCGTTCCTGGTTGGCTGGCATGCCCGNCGACTGTGTCAGGAACTGTCACGAACATGCGTGGTTCAGATCCGTCGCGATCCGACCGACACGGCTCGTTCGTTGTACGGGATGAGGAAGAACTATGGCGGGTCAATCGATACGTGGACGTCATTGAAGCCAAAGGAATACGAATGGCTGAAGGACGAACCGGTCTGGGACCAGCTGGTCGGGCAGGTTCATTTTCTGGAGAAGCGATTTGACGAGCAGGTGGCCGATGTGGATCCGGCGCGTGTTCTTCGTGTCGAATACGCGCGGTTGTGTGCCGATCCCCGGGGGGTACTCGAGGAGATTCGCCAGTTGTTGTCCCGGCAAATGGCCGACGATCGAGACATCACCCCGCGAGGGACACCGCCACGTGAGTTCCGCTTGAGTCACGGGGGCGGCGTGACTGACGAACAAGCGGGACAACTGGCGGCGGCGGTCTCGCGGTTTTTCCCGGGTCGCGACGCTGGCGGTCGGGAGGCCGCATGAAAACGGCCTGGCTGGATCCTCAGGACTCTCGTTGGTCGGACGCGTTGGCCGGGTTGGCTCACGATGTCTACCACCTGCCCGGGTACGTCGAACTGGCGGCCGCCGATGAGGGAGGCAAGGCGATAGCGTTTTGGGCCGAGCATGACGGGCACACGATGCTGGCCCCGCTCGTCGAGCGAATGCTCCCCGACACCCTGGACCCTGATGCTGGTTGTCGTGACGTCGCCGGTCCCTATGGCTATCCGACGCCCCTGCTGTCGGCCGGGGCCGACGTGCCGTTGTTTTTTGAGGCGATGAAAGATGCCGCGATTNATCGCGGGTTGGTGACCGCGTTCCTGAGACTGCATCCGTTGATTGAATTGNCTCGGGAGAGCTGGCTGGAGGGATCCGACCAGCAACAACTGATCTGCATCGACCACGGCCAGACGGTCTATGTTGACCTGGGACTGGATGAATCCGATCAGTGGGGACAGGTGCGGTCGCGATTGAGGTCGCAGNTCCGGAAGCTCGTCCGTGACGGTTTCACTGTGTCCTGGAACGACTGGTCGCGCTACGGAAACTTCCTGTCAATCTACGAGCAGACGATGAGACAGGTCGNGGCGTCCGACCGGTACTTCTTTGGCCCTGATTATTTCTTTGGCCTCAAGGCCGTCCTGGGCGATCGGTTGCACCTCGGGTTGGTCGAGGCACCGGGTGGGAACAAGGAGATTGCCGCGGCGGCGGTGTTCACCGAGGTGGATGGGCTGGTCGAGTATCACCTGGGGGGAACGGCCGACGATTGGCGTCGATCTGGTCCCAGCCGATTGCTGTTTGATGCGGCACGGCGATTCTTCGGCCAGGAAGGGGGACGNGGGAACCGGGCACTGCACCTGGGAGGTGGGTTGGGTGGTGACGAGGANTCGCTGTTCCGTTTCAAGGCGGGATTCTCCAAGTGCCGGGCGAGATTCTCGACGCTTCGTTGGACGCTTGACCAGGAGAAGAACCGACACATCGAGTCCCTCTGGCGAAAGGTCCACGGGGTGNCTACCTTCNAACCNGACTTCTTCCCGCGTTACCGCCAGGTTCCTCCCTCGACGTTCCAACCGGATGCCCTCGATGCACGTCCTGTTTGTTCATAAGAACTTCCCGGCTCAGTTTGGCCATATCGGACGGCACCTGGTCGACAATCACGGCTTCCAGTGCAGTTTCGTTTGCGAATTGGATCCGGCGAAGATCGATGGGATCGAACGGATCCAGTACAAGATTGACGGTGGAGCAACCCGAGACACGCACTACTGCAGCCGCACGTTCGAGAATGCCACCTGGCACGCGCACGCCGTGTACGAGGCGATGAAGGCGAGGCCGGACATCAAGCCCGACCTGGTTGTTGGCCACAGCGGTTTCGGCTCCAGCCTGTTCCTGGCGGATCTCTACGATTGTCCCATCGTCAATTACTTCGAGTACTACTATCACTCGAAGGGGTCGGACCTGGATTTTCGTCCGGAATTCCCATCCCGTGAGCTCGACAAGCTTCGCTCACGGACTCGCAACGCCATGATTCATCTCGACCTGCAGACCTGCCAGGTTGCCTACGCGCCGACGAAATGGCAGGCGAGCCTNTTGCCGGACGAGTACGAGCACAAGATCGAGGCGATTTTCGACGGGATCGATCGNGACGTCTGGTCACGGCGAAAGGACGTGGTTCGCAAGATCGGCGATCGTGAAATCCCGGCCGGGACAAAAATCGTGACTTACGTGTCGCGTGGGTTCGAGTCGATGCGCGGATTCGATGTTTTCATGAAGGTGGCCAAGCGAATCTGTGACGCTCGTGATGATGTGCTGTTCGTCTGTGTCGGAAGCGACCGCGTCTGTTACGGCGGTGACCTGAACAGGATCCAGGAGAAGACGTATCGGGAACATGTGCTCGCACAAGATGACTACGACCTGTCGCGATTTCTGTTCACAGGCCGGGTCAGTCCCTTCGAACTGGTCGACATCTTCTCGCTCTCGGACCTGCACATCTACCTGACGGTGCCGTTCGTCNTGAGCTGGTCGATGATGAATGCGCTCTCGTGCGGATGCACGGTGCTGGCCAGTGACACCGAGCCGGTGCAGGAGATGATCCGGCACGGTGAGAACGGCCTGCTGGCCGGTTTCTTTGACGTCGACGGATTCGTCGANCAGGCCCTGGAGGTGCTAGAGGATCCCGAAGAATTCCGGCACCTGGGAGAGGCGGGCGCGGCAATGGTCGAGGCGGATTACAGCCTCGACGTTTGCCTGCCACGAATGCTCGACCTGTACGAGCGAGCGGGGTCGGCCGGATAAGGCCGCCCGTCGCCCTGGTCCGTGGTTGGTCCCGGCGCGGCCTAGATAACCGGGTCGATCAGGTTGTCACGATCTTCGAAGTCAAACGGATAATCGGGAGGCAGATAGTCGTCGTCGATTTCGCTGGCCTGTTCGGAGGCAGCGTAACCGTCGTTTCCATCGTTGCCAGCCAGCGTGTCGGTTCCGCCGTTTCCGTTGAGGTAGTCGTTGCCACCGTCACCGAGCAACAGGTCCTGGCCACCTCCACCCAGCANCGTGTCGTTGCCGTTGCCGCCGCTGACAATGTCGTGACCCATTCCGCCGTTGATCTTGTCGTGTCCGTCCTCGCCGGCGATCGAGTCATCACCGAGACCACCGGAGATGGTGTCGTGTCCGTCGTCGCCGTTGAGCACGTCGTCACCGTCTCCACCGTCGAGTTGGTCATCTCCTTCACCGCCNAGCAGGCTGTCGTCGCCGTCGTTGCCGTTGAGCACGTCGTCCTCGGCTCCCCCGCTCAACTGGTCGTCACCGGCACNGCCGAAGAGCGAATCGATTCCGTTGCCCGCCTCGAGGCGGTCGTCGCCCTTGGAACCGTTGAGCCGATCGTTGCCGTTGGCACCGTCGAGAGAATCATCGCCCGAGTCGCCGGCCAGATCGTCGTTGCCCTGGCCGCCGAACAACTCATCGTCGCCGTGACCACCTCGCAGCGTGTCNCTGCCTTCGCCGCCGNTCACGCTGTCGTCACCTGATTCACCGCGAACAATGTCCCCGCCGTCGGCTCCGTCCAGCGTGTCATCTCCGGATCGTCCGGCGATCGAATCGTTGCCGTCGCCACCGGTGATCAGGTCATCCATGGCACTGCCGACGATCGTGTCGTCACCAATGCCACCATCGACGATCAACTGGACGGCTCCGATGTCGGAGTCGCCGGCATGGATCGTGTCCTTGCCACTTTCCCCGTTGATGTTCAATTCGATTCCACCNACGGTCCCCAGTCCCGTGACGACCACCCGGTCGTTGCCGGATCCGGCGTTGATTTCGACACGTTCGACCGTACTGTCAACCAGGTGGACGAGATGTGTCTCGTCACTGATCTTCATGTCGTCGTCAGCCTGGCTGACGGTGATCTCGTCCTTGGTCGAACCTCCCTCGACCAGGACCGTGTCGTCGGCATCGCCGCCGTTGAGCTTGTCAGATCCCTCGCCGACTCCCCAGATCAGGGTGTCGTTGCCGCCATCGCCCTGCAGCGTGTCGATTCCGCCCTGGCCCCGCANTTCATCGGAGTCAGCTCCGCCGGAGATCAGGTCANNGCCGCCACCACCGTAGAGCGTGTCGGTACCGACGCCACCGCTGATCGTGTCGTCGTGACCGCCACCGTTGAGATAATCGTTTCCGGCAGCAAGCGAGAATGGATCNGCGTCGTCGCCGTCGATCACGTCATCGCCGCTACCGCCATGGATNGTGTCGTCGCCGTAGGAGCCCTCGATCGAGTCGTCGCCATCCTGGCCCTTGAGGATGTCGTCCTGGCGTCCACCAATCATCTGGTCGTTGCCGCCGCCACCAAATATCGTGTCGTTGGCGTCACCACCATCCAGGATGTCGTTGCCCGAGGATCCGGTCAGCCTGTCAGGTCCGTCCTGGCCGGCAAGCACGTCGTCGCCATCCGAACCATCCAGGAAGTCACCCTCTGACCCTCCCTGCAGGTCGTCGTCGCCACTGTTGCCCAGGAGCGTGTCAGCTCCGCTTCCACCGTCGATCGTGTCCTTGCCGCCGCCGCCCAGAAGTGAGTCTGAGCCACTGTCACCGGAGATGTCGTCGTTGCCGGCGTTGCCGTTGATCGTGTCCTGGCCCCCACCACCGTGGATGGTGTCGTGTCCGTGGTTGCCGGAAATGTCATCGTTGCCGATGTCGGCCGCGCCGATGGCGTCACCGTAAATCTCATCGTTGCCATGGCCGCCGTCGATCGTGTCGTCGCCGTCACCACCCTCGATCAGATCGTTTCCGTCACCGCCGTCGATGTCATCGTCGCCGTCGCCGTTGCGGACCACGTCGTCGCCGTCACCGCCTTCGATGATGTCGTTGCCGTTGCCGCCATCGATCGTGTCGTGACCGTGGTTTCCCTGGATCGCATTGTCACCGGTGCCACCGACGATGTGGTCGTTGCCGTGGCCACCGTCTAGTGTGTCGTCGGCATCGGCCGATCCGAGAATCGTGTCGTGACCGTTGCCACCATCGACCACGATTTCCAGCAACGGGTTGTCGTAGTCGGTCGTGGAGACGCCCGAGAGATCGATTAGGTTGCTGCCGTCACCGCCCTGGACATCTATCGTCTCGATGTCCGAGGGTGACAACGATGGATCCAGCCCGCTGATCGGGGACCCATTTGCTATTACCTGGACGTTCCCGGCAGTGTCGGTGCCGATCTCGATTGAGTCGGGGCCGTTGTCATCGACCGAAGAGACCCGGAGTACGCCATTGGAGAAGAGGGCGCTAACAGACAGCAACGTCCGATCCTCGAGAATCTCGGCAGCAGGCACGGCGGTCCTGGGTCGACGCCTCGGCGGAACCTCGAAGAGCGATCTCAGCCAGTAGTTCAGTCGCACGACAACGCCTCCC
>PBOU01000044.1 GCA_002724415.1 Planctomycetaceae bacterium | reverse complement strand
CGTGGCAAGTTCAAAGCACGTCAAACCGTGGCGTTTGTCGATCAAGTATCCATGTTCGCCGCGGTACAGCGGTTGGGACATCAAGCTGCGGAGGTTGCGACGGTCTTCCCAGGCGAGGGTGGCCTTTGTCAGATTGTCTGTCAGCCTGATCGCCTGCACTCCCTCCCAGTAATTGCTGACCAGGACGATCCCACGGTGAAAAATGGGCATCGAAATCGAAACCCCATTGTGGACCTTGTACTCGTGTGACCATGCAACCTTTCCGGTCGCTGGGTCGAGTCCCCGCACGTGCGATGGTGTCCAGCAAACCAATTGCTTGCGATTGCCATTCTGGATGATGAGTGGCGTCGCATACCCAAGCGGGTCGCCCAGTGCCCGCCACACTTCTTTACCCGTTCGCCGGTCGAGTCCGAGAAAAGAACCACCCGGGGTCGCACCGGCGTGAACGATCACCAGGTCGCCGATGACGACAGGGGAGGCCGAGAATCCCCAGAGCGGTGTCGTTGACTTGGTCTCTTTGACCAGGTCGCGGCTCCACACCAGTTTTCCTGTTCGTGACTCGAGACAGTAGAGGTGGCCGACTGCTCCAAGCGTGTAGAGAAGGTCGCCAACAACGGTTGGCGTTGTACGGGGGCCATTCCCGTAGGAGAGTCCCTTGTAGGCCGCCGTGTATCGATGAGACCACAACGGAACGCCCGACGCCGCGTCCAGGCAAACGACCTGCTCGGTGTTCTCGGGGGTTTTGAGCTTCTCAAGGGTAAAGATTCGGCCGTCCGCAGCCGCGATCCCGGAGTACCCACCTCCAATGGGGCGTTTCCAGAGTGATTTGAGGCCGTCGACAGGCCATCTGGCTGGGAAGCGTGGTCCCTTCCAGGTCCCGTTCCCTCGGACACCCCGCCAACGGGGCCATGATTCGCCGCCGACCGCGACCAATTGTTCGCGGGTGGGGCGAGGCTTGGTGGATGCAGTAGCTCCGGCACCGGACGGACCGGCAGAGGTGTCGATGGCGTCCCAGCGTTTTCGAAGTTCCGTCGAGACTTTTGACTGCTGGGTCATCACAACGCGAAATCCCATCACGTAGTACGTCCCCAGGGGATGTTCCGCATACCGGAAACTGCTTCGGCAGTCACGTGCGTCGCTGTACCAACCACCACCACGGATGACGCGAGAGGTCCCATTCACGGGGCCGAGTGGGTCTGTTTCGGCAGCCGCTCTGTAAGCGTCGACCGTGTACCAATCAAGACACCATTCCCAAACATTGCCGTGCATGTCATACAACCCGAAGGCGTTCGGTTTGAAACTGCCTACACGACTCGTTCTTGCGCGAAATTCACCGGTGCGGCTTCGATACGGGTACTTGCCATTGAAATTGGCCTGGGTGGAGGCCAGTGAATCGCCAAAGTGAAAGGCCGTTGTTGTTCCGGCACGGCAGGCGTATTCCCATTCTGCTTCTGTCGGAAGTCGGTAGAAACGGCCCGCTTTCTTTTCCGGCTCCAATTCGCTCAGTTTCCGGCAGAATTCAACGGCATCAACAAATCGGACCTGTTCGGCCGGGAACCGTTTCGTGTCGAGTCCTTCCACGAGTGCCTTGCCGGCTCCATCAGGAGCGTAAAACGAATGCGAGAATTTCATCACTTCTCGGAATTCTTGCTGAGTGACCTCGTGGATTCCGATGTGAAAGTCGCGGGTGAGGCGTACAGTGTGCGCCGGTTGTTCATCGGCTCCAGCATCGCGAAGCCTCGGCCCAGCTCCCATCTGAAATTCGCCAGCTGAAAGTCGGGCGAGTTTCATTCCCAGCGAATTGGTTACGACACGAGGCGACTGGGCGTTGGCCGCAGACAGTAAGAATCCGAACACGACCACCGACAGCGAGATCACGTGGTTCATCACTTGAAGTCCGGTCGAAAAGAATTGAGGGAGCGAATCAGGCGAGCAGTTCGCCGACAACCTTGCCATGAACGTCGGTGAGGCGAAAATCTCGCCCCTGGTGTCGAAACACGAGGCGTTCGTGGTTGATCCCCAGGCATTTCAGGATGGTTGCATTGAGGTCGTGAATGTGGACCGGATTTTCCAGGACGTTGTAGCTGAAATCGTCGGTCTTTCCGTGAACGATCCCGGGCTTGATTCCACCACCAGCCATCCACTTGGTGTAGCAGCGTGGATGGTGGTCGCGACCGTAGTTGCTCTTTGTCAGCCCGCCCTGGCAATAAATGGTCCGGCCGAATTCGCCGCCCCAGATCACGAGCGTGTCGTCGAGCATTCCTCTCTGCTTGAGATCGTTGATAAGTGCCGCACACGGCTGGTCGACGATGCCACACTGGCGACGAATGTCCCGCGGTAGATTTCCGTGCTGGTCCCACTGACGGATAAACACCTGCGTGAACCGAACGCCGCGTTCGGCCAAACGGCGAGCCAGCAAGCAGTTTGCAGCAAATGTGCCCGGTTTCTTGACCTCGGGGCCATACATGTCGAGCGTGTGTTTGGACTCACCCGAAATGTCGGTCAATTCCGGGACCGAGGTTTGCATCCGGTAGGCCATTTCGTATTGGGCAATCCGCGATTGAATTTCCGGATCACCAACCTCCGAAAAACGTTCGCGATTCAACTTCGCCAATTCATCCAACATGCGGCGCCGCATCTTGCCGCTGATGCCATCCGGATTCGACAGGTAAAGGACGGGGTCGCCACTGGACCTCAGGCTGACACCCTGGTGCCGCGTGGAAAGAAAACCGGAACCCCACAACCTCGCGTAAAGTGCCTGGCCTCCGAAGCCGCCGTTGACAGTTGAATGAAGGACGACGAAGGCGGGAAGATTCTGGTTCATGCTTCCCAGGCCATAAGACAACCAGGCCCCCGCACTGGGACGACCCGGCAATTGACTGCCGGTCTGGATGTAGGTGATAGCAGGATCATGATTGATTGCCTCGGTGTTGACTGTCTTGATGACGGCAAGGTCGTCGACGATCCGAGCCGTGTGCGGAAGCACTTCGCTGACCCAGGTGCCATTCACTCCGTGTTGGCGAAATTTGAAAGTCGAGGGAGCGATGGGGAATCGCTTTTGTCCCGACGTCATGGTGGTGATTCGCTGACCGTTTCGAACCGAATCGGGAAGGTCCTTGTCAAACCAGTCATTCATCTTGGGCTTGTAGTCCCACATGTCCAATTGGGACGGTGCCCCCGACATAAACAAGTAAATCACCCGCTTGGCTTTTGGGGCGAAATGAGGCAGGCCCGGCAATCCTCCGGCAGTCGTCTGAGGGGCCGGCTGGGCCGAAAACAAGTCGGGGTTCAGCAAAGACGAAAGTGCCGCGGTGCCGATTCCGGCCGCGGTTCGGCCGAAAAAATGGCGCCGTGTTTCGATCAACTTGGCTTCGCGTAATGGATTCATCGCGCGCGGTTCCTATCCCTTGGTCACAGTCTCGCTGAGATTCAGCAGAAGGTGAACGATCATTGTCCAAGCCGCGTGTTCGTCTGCGTTGAGCCGTTTGTTCTGCGACGACTCGCCCGCTGCAAGCAGTTTGCTGGCCGTACCGGGCGTGGACTTGAATTCGGATTGATAGTGAGCAAACAGTTTGGTCAAGGTGTCTATTTCACTGGTGGTTGGTTTCCGGGCCAATACGGTTCGAAATGCGAAGGTTGCTCGTTGTACGACACCTTGCCCTCCGTCACTCATGACCCGCTCGGCGAATTTGCGTGCCGCTTCGACGAATTGAACGTCGTTCATGAGTACAAGGGCCTGCAACGGAGTGTTGGTCCGTCCACGNCGGACCTGGCAAGTTTCCCGGTCNGGCGCATCAAANGTTGTCATGGTTGGNGGTGGCGATGTTCGTTTCCAGAACGTGTACATGCTGCGTCGGTAGAGCTTGGCCCCCTTGTCCTGTTTGAAAACGGAAGTGTTACTTCCGCCGAAACCGACTGGCTTCCAAAGCCCGGCCGGTTGATAGGGCCTGACGCTTTTCCCGCCGATTTCCTCCACCAGCAATCCACTGATCGCCAGGGCTTGATCACGAATCAATTCGGCATCCAGCCGATATCGNGGCCCCCTGGAAAGCAGCCGGTTTTCTGGGTCGANCGNCAGTGATTTCGGCGAGACTCGTGACGACTGGCGGTAGGCAGCCGACATCACGAACATNCGTTGCAGGCGTTTCATGTCCCANCCCGACTCGATGAAATCNACCGCCAGCCAGTCGAGAAGGCCTGGGTGGGATGGGTGTTCGCCCTGGATGCCGAAATTTTCGGAGGTCTTCACCAACCCGGTGCCAAAATAATGCTGCCAGAAGCGATTCACGGTCACCCGAGCTGTAAGTGGGTGCGTCGGACTCACAAGCCATTGCGCCAGGCCAAGTCGATTCGGTGGAGCGTCCTTCACCGGTGGTCCCAGCCAGGACGGTGACCTCGATGCGACCTTTTCACGTTTCTCGGTGTATTGACCACGCTCGAGGATGTGCGCCTGTCGCGGCTTCTTGCGTTCCTGCATGACCAGCGTCGCTGGAATGGCCTTGTCAATGCTCGCCAGTTCCTGTTTCCAGGTCTTGATGTTGTCGAGAGGTTGCGAAAACCGTTTTTGGGAGTCGGGATTTACGTGTTGCAGGTAATAACGAAGCAGCACCTCGGATTGTTTTTTAGTCCGTTTGTCTCTGGGCACTCCGAGAACCTTTTGGACCTCTCCAGGAACTGGTGGTTGCTTGACGGAGGCACGGAAATGTTCCCACTGGCGGAGTGACGCCTTTTGTTCTCTGGACAGGGAGGCAATCGTGACGACACCGGCCTTGTCCCAGTGAACGGTCCCGTTGAATTGGGTGAATGCCCAGCCATTGAGCTTCGCCCCGGGTTTCAGTCCAACCGTGGCAGCGGCCACCTCAAGTCTCACCCATTTCCCGGCCTCTGGCAGCGGCCCCATCGCCTTGTTCGACGCGTTGTTGCGCCCCGGGCCAAACGCTTTATCGGCGCCCCAATGGGCCCGGTGTTCCCANCTGCCGTCATTGAATTGCANTTGGATCGTTTCGGGTGGGTTTTTTGGATCGAGGAANACATACGCAAACAATCNNTCGTTCGCGTGGATNGNCAGTGGTTCCTTGGCTCCAGTAAAGAAGTGCTGCGTGATNCCTTTTCCCGTACGGACCGTGGAATTCTTTCCGCTGAAGACCGGATGNTTGGGCNCNGTGACAAACTTCCAGGGATTGGGNCCGTTTCCCTGGGCTTTCGCGCCGGCTGGCAACTCGTCGTCGAACCAGACCTTGTCATTCTGNTTCAGTGCGGTGGGCTTCAGGTCGCCGAGCGGATCTGCGTAATTCCAGTTGGCGATGCCCGCTTGAATCGCCTTTTCCGCAGTGGCCACGTGTTGCTTCAACTCCGACTGCCGCGCCAGTTGGGCACGCGTGGGAACGCGGACCACCGGTGGTGGCAACAGGGCATTGCCGTCCATCGCCTTCTCGGTGAGGCTGAAGAAATAGGAGAACAACTGGTAAAACTCTTTTTGGGTCAGTGGATCGTACTTGTGGTCGTGACAGGCCGCGCAACCAGACGTTAGGCCGAGCCAGACCGTCGATGTCGTCTCGACGCGGTCCACGGCGTATCGCACGTAGTACTCTTCGTCGATTGAGCCCCCCTCGCTTGTGGTCACGTTGCAGCGGTTGAAACCGGTCGCGACCCTCTGGGCAAGCGTTGGGTTGGGGAGTAGGTCACCCGCAAGTTGTTCGATCGTGAATTGGTCAAACGGAAGGTTCCGATTGAAGGCGTCGATCACCCAATCGCGGTATGGCCAAATTGAGCGTTCGTTGTCCAGGTGCAGCCCATGGGTGTCTCCGTAACGAGCGGCGTCAAGCCAGCTGCGGCCGAGATGTTCGCCGTAACGGACTGAACCAAGAAGCCGGTCGACGAGGCGGCGATAACTTCCCGGTTTGGTGTCGGCCAAAAAACGATCAACGGCTTCAATGGTTGGGGGCAACCCCGTCAGATCAAGCGTCACCCGGCGGACAAGCGCTTCGCGAGTGGCTTCGGGTGACGGTTCGAGCCCCTCCTGTCGCATCTTTGCCAGGAGGAATGTGTCGATCGGGTTGTTTCCCCATTTTGTTCCGTCAACTTTCGGCGGTGCGGGACGTGAAGGCGGTTGGAAGGCCCAGTGTCCCTGCCATTTTGCGCCCTGGTCAATCCAGGTTTTTATCAATTCGATCTGCCTGGTTGACAACGTCTTTCCACTATCTGGCGGAGGCATCTTGAGGTTGGGATCACCGGAGAGAATCCTCACGATGACTCCGCTCCGTTCGGCAGAGCCAGCCTGGATAGCCTGGTGGCCCGATTCCAGCCGTTTTCCGACTACCGATTCAACGTCGAGCCGAAGATCAGCCTGTCGTTGCTTGCCGTCGGGGCCGTGACACTTGTAACAGGCTTCTGCAAGGATCGGGCGGATATCCCGGTTGTAATCCACCCGCGACTCCTCGGCTGCACGGGCCCATTTTCCATCGCAAAAGAAAACGGCAAGCAAGGTGACCAGGAGGGGCCCATAGTATTTCCGGAAGTGTTTCGCCACGTGTGCCTGCTCGCTTTCGGTGCAATTACTTGTGTGGAAACGGCGGTCGAAACGGAGGATGTACAGCATCTCCCGGACCATGATAATCGACGTCCGGCTGGCAAGAAAGATCGCTCAAGCAAACCCACGAAAGTGCCGAACTCTCAGATGAGGGAGGGTGTGTTGTACCGAAAGGATTCGATGCAACGGGCGTTTGCCATTGCGTGTGTATTGCTGCTGCATACCACACTTGGGCGTGCGCAGGATCCGGTCCCACCGGTACTCCCGGAAACTCAAATTCAAGGCGTATTGCCTCGCAACAGGCCGGCACTGGGTCTCGACCGGGGAGCAACCGCGATCCGAGGTGTCCGGGATTCGTGGTCGGATCCGCGGCAGACTTCAATTCTCGACCGCGAAGCCCTGCGCCGCCGCCAGCCCCTCGATATGGTTCAAGCCGTCGAACGGGAGGTTGGCGTCTTGGTGCAACGGACAGGTGCCGGACAGGCGTCACCGTTTCTCCGGGGCCTGACTGGTCCCCAAACGTTGCTGCTGGTGGATGGCATCCGTCTCAACAACGGAATTTTTCGACTCGGTCCGAATCAATATTTCAACACGATTGATCCCGGACAGGTTGACCACATCGAAGTGATACGCGGGCCCCAATCAGTGCTGTGGGGTTCCGACGCCATCGGTGGGGCACTGAATGTCCTGACGCGGCGGGCCGACCAGGTGCTTGGTGGTGAACTGGACGCAATTCAAGGGACATGGAATCAACGGCTTCGCTCGGCGGACCTGTCGTCTTATACGCGAATGAGTTTCGAATCCCCGGCGGGACTGGGAGGAGTCTGGGGGGGAGCCAGTTATCTGAACGTGAATGACCTGGATCGGGGGGGCGGGCTCGGGCGACAACCGTTCACCAATTACAGCCAATACGCTGGTGACATCCGTTATGACCTGCCGTTGGGCGACACCCAGGCATTGACCTTTGCGCTGGTCCATCTGGAACAAATGAACGTCCCCCGTTCGGACAAATTTCCCGGAGAACGTCGGCTTTTCGACCCGCAACAACGCAACCTGGCCTACATGCGATGGCAGGGTGCGATCGACGAAGGCCTGTTCGACGCGTTCGTGGCCACCTTGAGTTACCAAAGAACCAAGGAGGCCGCGTTGAAACGTAAACCGCCGACTAGCCTGGTTGAAGACCGATCGGAATTCGATGTCGACACCGTTGGGGCCAGCCTGGTTTTTGCCCGTGAACTTGGGGCCTGGGGGACTGTGAGAGTTGGCGGCGAATCCTATCACGACGATGTGGACGCCACCAAAAGCCGGTATGACCTCAGCGGAGGTGGCTCCAGCCCCCTGACACCGCAATTTCCAGACGACAGTTATTATTCGCGACTCGGGACGTTCGTTGAATGGGAGTTGCCCATCATGGAACGGGTGACCTGGACTGGGGGGCTCCGTTATTCGCACATTGAAGCTGGCGGTACGGTCGCGATGTTTGACCCCACTGCGCCGGGATTTCCCGGATCGCCCGCGATCGACACAGCAATTTCGCCCAGTTTCCAAGACTGGACTGGTTCGGCAGGCCTGGTAGTCGAATTGAACCAGGGTTTGAGCCTGACCGGAACGCTTTCCGAGGGGTTTCGGGCCCCGCTGCTGGATGAACTCACGTCCGTATCAGACAACGTCAACGAGGGGGTAGACCTCCCGAGCACAGGGTTGACTCCCGAACACGCCGTCAGTCGGGACGTCGGCCTCCGGTGGGACAACGAACGTTTCGCCGGGCGCGCCTCTTACTATTGGATGACGATCGACGGAATGATCACACGGGAGTTTGTGGGATCGGATCCGATCGAGGGAGTCGATTTCTTCCAGAGACGAAATGTGGGCAGGGCTGAGGTCGATGGTGTGGAGGTGTCCGCCTCGTGGGCCTTTGACGATGAATGGACCGGTTACGGCAACTTTTGGTCAACTCACGGCAGAAACATCACGGACGACGAACCAGTGAGTCGCATCCCGCCGTCACAGGGGGTTGTCGGAATCCGGTGGAAAGAGCCGGGAGGAAATGACTGGCTGGACCTTTTCGCCTGGATGGCAAGACGGCAGGACAGGTTGAGTGAACGGGACGTCCGCGATTCGCGGATACCGCCAGGCGGGACCCCCGGTTACGGCACGGTCACTGTTCGTTACGGGTGGCAGATGACACCGAAACAGTCGGTCGTGCTGGGCGTTGAAAACCTGTTCGACCAACCGTACCGCGTTCACGGTTCCGGGGTCGATGGGCCAGGGATCTCGGGGACGCTCGGCTACGAACTGCGTCACTAACCGGCCAACTCCTGGAATTGGGCCACGCGGTCGGCGACAACGTCGAGGCTTCGATTCCAGAAGTCAGGGGCTGTCAGGTCGTGGCCAAATGAGTCGGCCACAGCCGCTTCGGTGCAGCGGTCACCGGTAGCCAAGAGGAAGTTCCGGTATTGCTCGGGAAACTCTCCGGCTTCCTCTTCGCGCGCCAAGGCGTATAGCCCAAGTGACAGCAGGTAGCCGAACGTGTAGGGGAAATTGTAGAACGGCAATGAACTGATGTAGAAGTGCAGCTTGGAAATCCAGAACGTGTCGTTCCAGCCGTCGTCACCCAGGGCGTTCAGGTAGGCCGTTTTCTGTGACTCGACCATCAGTTGTGAAAAACGTTCTGGGGACAACTCACCGGCGGTGCGTTCGATATGAAACTTGTCCTCGAAGATGAATCGGGCGTGGATGTTCATCAGGAAGGACACGGAATCGCTGAGCATGGTGTCGAGGATTGCCAGTTTTTCATTCGAACTGCTCGAAGCCTTGAGCCGTTCCTCGCCGAGCACTGCCTCGGCAAAGGTGGACGCCGTTTCGGCCAGGTTCATTGGGTAATCCTGGAGAAACAATGGCCGCTCACGCAAAACGTGTGAATGGTAGGCATGGCCGATCTCATGCGCCAGGGTCGACATGCTGTCCAGTGTGCCGACATAGGTCATGAAAATTCGTGATTGTTTACGCCCGGGAAACCCCGTGCAGAATCCTCCCTGTCGTTTCCCTTCTCGATTTTCCGCCTCAATCCATCGATCCACGATCGTGGTTTTTGCGAATTCACCGAATTCCGGAGAGAATTTGTGAAACGCATCGATGATCAGGTTGCAACCCGTGTCGTAATCGACGGCGGATTCATCGGCGTTTCCGATCGGTAATGGCGCCTGAAGGTCGCACCAATCCAGTTTGTCCAGGCCCAGCAACCTGGCCTTGGCTGAGAAAAAATCCAGCAGGACCTCTTTGCGATCATCAACGGCTCGCCACATCGCATCGAGAGTGTTCCGCTGCATCCTGTTGTAATGCAAGGGCGCCGTCAGATGGTCCTCCAGGCCCAGCCGGCGGTATTTTGTCAGTCGCGTTCCAGAAATGTGATTTAGTGCATCAGCACACGTGTCGGCAGCAGTCCTCCAGGCCTTTGCCGAGGAGTAGTAATTGTTCTGCCGCAAAGAACGATCGGCCGAGTCGAATTGCACCTGGCTGGGCGAGCGATCGACCAGTTCGCCCTGTTCCATGACCGTAATGCGGAGCGCCCCGGAGACGCGATCATAAAGGCGACCCCAGGCATGGATACCGTCGACGTCAAGTTCTGCAGCCAGTGTTTCCTGATCGCGCGGCAGTCGTAAGAGCGCCAATGATCGCTGGTCAGTTAACCAGTAAGAAATGCGTCCCAGGCTCTCGCTGGCCGACAATACCTCCTGCAATTGGTCTTCACTGGCGGCTTGGAGTCCGAATTGAACTGCGAGGGCCAAGCGGGCTCGATGGGGCCCCAGGGACGACATCTCGGCTTCAAGTTGCTGGACTTCCCGGTTGTTGGCGTCGGCCGCTGCGTGGCAACCGATGAACGCATCCAATTCGGTGCCGCGGGTGGTGATGTCCGCAAGAGCGTTAAGAAACGTCTCCCAGTTTTTTATTGTCTCCGGGTCGTTATTTCCCAAGGGGAGAAGGTGGTCCGCCTGATCGGCCAGTCCCGTCAGGTCAGTGCGGTATTCGTCCATCAACTGGCGAAACGACTCGGAAGAAGGGTGGGGTGCAAGTGAGTCAAGATCCCAGGTCTGGGGGTAGGGTGGCGTCGGGGGCATAGGAAATCCGTTCAACTGGCTGCATATGGAGGTGTGGTTTTTCTTGGTTCTAACCCTCAACTCGGCGATGCGCCAACCCCGTGAACCACCCGAAGGGCGAAGCTCTACTTGACAGCCGAAACCGGAGACCGCATGATTCAAAACCAACTGCTGACTCGGTCCGTTTTCAGCGTCAAACAGGGGAGACACGCATGGCGGCAAGTCATCGGCGACTGGACGTCGAAGACGTCGGAGACATCACCGTGGCTAGTTTCATCGACAAGAAGATACTCGATGAAACCAACATCCAGGTGATCGGCAATCAATTGTTCTCGTTGGTAGAAGATGACGGGAGCCGGAAGGTGATCCTGGATTTTAGCAACGTCGAATACCTGTCTAGCGCCGCGTTGGGCAAACTCATCGTGATGGACAAAAAGGTGAAAGCGGCCAAGGGGCAGTTGTCGATGTGCTGCGTCCGAGGCGAAATCCTCGAAGTCTTCCAGATCACAAAGCTCGACATTCTGTTCAAGATTCACGAAACACGTGAGCAGGCCCTGGAGGGATTCTAATCTTTCCGGGAAACCGACGGTTTTATCATGGGACTTTTCGGGCTGGGCTCCCTGTCTTTTCATCGCCTGGCATAGTCCGTTAGCGAATTCACTTCTTTACGCTCCGACTGGCGCTTCTTCGATGCCTTCATCTGCGGACGACTTTACGGTCAGTATCGCTAGCGAAACGTCCCTCGGGAGAGAGGTTCAGGACCGAATCATCTCGGTCCTTGAGAGTCGCAAGTTCCCCGATCGCGATGTCTTCGGCGTCCGATTGGCTCTCGAAGAGGCCCTCGTCAATGCCATCAAGCACGGCAACGGAATGGATCCGGACAAGTTTGTCCAGATTGACTGTCGATTTGACGACGAAGGTGTTCGGATCGTGATCGAGGACGAGGGGCCAGGGTTCGATGTCACCGAGGTGCCAGATCCCACTGCCGAGGAAAACCTCGACAAGCCGGGCGGACGCGGGATCATGTTGATGCGGTCCTTCATGAGCCACATCGAATACAATGACGTGGGAAACCGGCTCATCCTTGAAAAACGCCGCGACGTTGAAGCTGGCTGACCATGCCGGATGCGGCGGAGGCTAGGACGCCG
>PBOU01000043.1 GCA_002724415.1 Planctomycetaceae bacterium | reverse complement strand
CGCAACGTGCGATGGTACGAGCGGGCAGCCGGTGCGGACGGCTTGGGAATCTCCTTCTGGCCGATCGCCTTTCGCAACGCCGCGATCGTGTAGGTCTTGGTCGGATCGAACTTGAACTGCTTGGCCATGCGGTCGAACACCCGCTGGTGCAGCTTCGAGGTGATCTCGGCCCGGACAACCTTCTTGTCCTTGTTGACGTCGAACTTGGCGACATCGAACCGCTGCAGGAAATTGCCCGCGGGCCGTCGTGCAGCCATCGGGGCACCCGGCACGCCGTTCAGGCCACCCATCCGCCACATCTCGGCACCGGTGTCCAGACGATGGGCCACCAGGTAGTCGCCGCCG
Organism: Planctomycetaceae bacterium; assembly: GCA_002724415.1. Lineage (GTDB taxonomy): Bacteria > Planctomycetota > Planctomycetia > Planctomycetales > Planctomycetaceae > UBA8437. Next base: position 20,332 of record PBOU01000043.1, on the reverse strand, counting down.
TGAGTCAGCAGGAACCGCTGCTTGCCATCGTCGTACAGGACCGGGCTGGTGTAGGAGTGCTTGCACTCCATCTGGGCACCCGTCTTGCGGTCCTTCTTCCAGACCTGCCTGCCGGTCTTTTGGTCCAGGGCCACCACGTAGGCGGGTTCCTCGGCCCCTCGCATCGGTCCATGGATCACCTGGATATAGAGCCGGCCATCGGCCAGCAACGGTGTCGAGCTCATCCCAAACTGGATATCAAACCGGCCGTACTTTTCCTGGATGTTTGTTTTCCACGCCGGCTTGCCATACCGATCGAAACAGGCCAGGTCACCGGTCCCCATCAGGACCCAGACGTGACGACCGTCGGTGACCGGCGAGGGGGAAGCCATGTTTCCCTCGGCGTCCCCGAAACCCACCTGGCGATTGCCGGTCCCAACCCGCCGACGCCACAACTCCTTGCCATCAATGCTGATACAAACCAGTGACAGGTCGTCGCCGTCGGCGGTACTGACAAAAATCCTGTCGTCCCAGACCACCGGTGTCGCGCCACTGGCACCGGGCAATGCCACCCGCCAGGCAACATTCCGCTTGGAGTCCCAGGACACCGCGAGGCCCTTTTCCGTCGACGTCCCGTTCCCTCGCGGGCCACGCCACGACGCCCAGTTCTCGGCCGAAACCGGGGTGGGCATCACCACCAGGCCACACAACAACAGCAGCGACAAAACACACCTGTTCGACATTGTCATCGACCCTCGAGCTAGCCCCTTGTGATCCGCCCCCCACCTGTTGCCATCCTGACCAACCCGCCCCCCGTATCCAAGCTGGAAACTCGGTTTGCCAACACCGGCTCATGTCCAGAAGACATCGTTGCTGAGAATGTCGGTGTTTCCCTTGCCCCGGGTGCCGGCCGTGAAGATCACACCCGGTCGGCCATCGACCGGATGATGACCGGTGTCACGTTCCAGGTTGGCCAGCCATTTCTTGTCCTGTTTCACCTCCCCGGCAGGACGTTCGACACGGATTGTCTTGCCCAGGTCTGACGAGGAAATCAGCACGACGTCGTTTCGGCCCTCGTGCGCCATCGACGCCACGACGTACATCGTGCCCTGCCTGTTGATCGAAACCTCCGCCGCTGGCCCAATCGTCCAATCGGGCCAGTGCCTGGCGACCGCTGTGGCCAAACCGGATCGTCGCCAGCCCGATTTCCCACCAGGGGTCGCCACGAACATTTCGGCACCGGGACTACTCGAGGCCGAGTAGACCACGACCGGCTTTCCATCCGGGGTCACCGAAATCGTGCCGCACTTGTGGCTCGATTTCCCTTCAACACGACCACCCGAGGCGATCACGTCGATCGTCTCGGCCGTGACAGGTTGCTCGAGTACTCGCCCGCCCCCGTTTCGCCAGGTGGTTCCGAAATCATCGCTGTACATGTAGCCGATGGTCTCGACCGATCCACCGTTCTCGTAGATTCTCACCGACAGGTGCAAACGCTTGTGATCGGGACCCCATGCCAGGGCTTCCTGGAAATGGCTGTAGCCCCCGGCTCGCGATCGCAGGATCGTCCCAACCATTTGCCACGCCTTGCCAACCGGTTTCTTCCACAATTCCACCGTCCACGGTTTGTTGGAGTGACTCCGACGGGCCGTCATATAAAGCGTGTCGTCGGGGCCACACACCAGCGTCGGGTAGGTCAATTTCCGCCCGAACTGCACCTCCTCGCCCCAGGCGGACGCATCGTTGGGCTTCAACGAACGGCGATAGCGAAATGGATGATGGTGTGGAAAGTAGACCACGTGCAGGTGGCCGCGACTGTCGACGGTCAGGGATGGTCCGCCGTGATTGTCATGAGCCGGGCCAACGGTCCATGTCTTCGACCACTCCCCGCTCTTGCGGTCAAGCGTCCGGATGCGAACCCGGAATCCGTCCTTGACCGAATCGAGCCAGGTGACATGGGTCTGCTGGCCGACGGTGACGATCTTGTTTGCCTCGGCGTAGGCCGTCGCTCGACCACTGCCGTTTCGCGACAGGAGAGCCGTGGCGTGGACCGTCTTGGGTGCCGCCGACAACCCGGCATCGGCCAGAGACAGGGTTCCTCCGGCCAGGACGGCCAGGGCATCTCGTCGGTTCATCATCGCTGATCTCCTCCACGTCTCTCGCTGCGAACACCCCTGTGTGCTCATTCAACACCAAACCCGTAGACAAAACACCGCTTCAGCAGAAACCGGATCCGCGCCGCGGACTTCGGTGCCCGCTTGCCACCCTGCCAACGCAATGCCACCCGGTGGTGATCACCCTGCACCGGCTGGCAATCTTCTGCCGAGAACCCCTTCACGACACGGCCTCCACCATCCAGCAACTCGGCCCTCAAGCTGCCGCCTTTACGGGTCACGACATTGACCAGCAATTGCCGGTCGGCCAGGTCACGGATCACGGTGGTCGCGGTGCCGACGTAGGGGCCTCCGATTGCCGGCGCCAGTGCCCACAGCCGACCGGAACTCCATGTCGCCCGGCACAGGGCCCCGAAATTCGGCAACGAGCTGGACTGTCGGCTGAGCCGTTCGCCACGGGCCTTGAGCTTCCGGGGTCCGGACTTGTCGGTGTTGAACAGGTCCCCGTGCAGGCTCTCGTTACCGCTGTAATAGACATGCAACCGGTCGCCATCGGGAACCGGCTGACGCATCGGCCAGATCATGCCGCCGCCGTACTCGCCCAGGGGGGGATTCGGCAACGCCGCACGACGGTCGGGTCGCCACCAGTTGATTCCGTCGCGCGACGCCGCCCACTGCAGATCAATCCGCTGAGTGTGGTTGTGATAGACCGTCAACGTGGCCACGTATCCGCCGGGCACCTTCAACGGGCACAGTTCCATGAACTGCGTGTCCCCCGGATCCCGCCAATCCGGTGTCATCACCAGCCGGGTGGGGTCGCTCCACCGCAGACCATCGGGACTGGTCCGACGACCAATCAGGCGGACACCGCCGTCGGCAATGTCAAAGGGCGTCACCCCGCCGGGAAACGCCGGAAGTTCGGTCTTGTGGAACGACACGTAGGAACCGTCCGCCTGGCGATAGATGAAACAACTGTCGGACGTATTGAGATCAATCGGGCCCACGGTGGGCTCCCAGTTGATGCCGTCGCGAGAACGGAAGCGGTACAGGCCGTAGGGATGCTTGTCGGCTCCCTCGGGAAGAGGCAGCCCCTTGACCCGCCCACTGGCTCCCGGATAGCCCGGGTACCGGAAGATGAACATCTCATAGGGGAACTTCCGCTTGGGATCGATGTTGACCGAGGCATACGAGCACCAGAGCTCCATGATCAGGTTGGTCTTCGGGTGGCCTTTCCACGGAATCAGTCCAAGCCGGGGTCGCCGCCATCGCACGCCATCATCGCTCTCGAGATAGGTCAACCAGCGATCGTGACGCCAGGTTCCCGGCCCGAAACGCCGCGACAGCGGCGTCGAGATCTGCCAGGCCTTGAAGCGGCCGTCGATCGGGTCCTTCAGTACGGTTCCGTGGCTGAATACACCACCCGCATCCCAGGGCATTTTCGGCTCGAGCAACGGGTTGGCCTTGTCCTGGCGCCCCTGTTCGATTCGCCAGGCCACCAGTTCCATGTCACTGAAGTCGCTGGCCATCAGGAAGGGCAGCGGCTCGGCTGCAACAGTTGGCAGGGCACACAGTGCCTGCAAAGTCAGCGAGAGAAAAAAACATCCACGGACACATGTCATCACTGTGTTCTCCGGACAGACATCACCTGGGACTCACCACTTTGACACTTCCAGCCATCCGGGACAGGTGCGGCACATCCAGTTGCTCAAGCAATCCCGGCACCGCCGCCGGTCCAACGTCCTGGGGCTTCTTCAGCAGGTCCTGGTAGGACGCGACACCCAAGCGGATCTCTCCACCGGAGAACAACTCGGGTTTCATCGCCGCGGCCAGCAGGGCGGCCTCCCAGTGATCGCGATCGGCATAGATCTTCACCGGAATGCCCGTCCGTTTCTGTTCCTGCGACCCCGACCGGGCCCATTCGGCCGTGCGGGCGATATCCCACGCCCGCTGTCCGGCCAACGGCCGACCCACGAACCAGCCCCAGTTGTTCAACACCCCGTCGCCCGGCTTGGTCTCACCAGTTCCTCGGGGCGAAACGGCCACCACCTTGCGACACTCCTTCAACGCCCGGCTGATCAACTTTGCGGATCGCCCCACCACCAGCCCAACGGGCGCCCCGACCTGCGGGTCGTCCGCGGTGGATTTCTCGACCACCACGGCCGGCAACACGATCCCGGATTCGGTCGAGAACCGTCCGCGGGTGACAGTCCAGCTGGGCCCCTTCTCGCTCCCGACCACTGTCAGTGTCGGCGGTGATTCCCCTTTTGGCCAACCCAGTCGCGAGGCCAGCCATTGGCGGGCGGGCTTCGGTGACCGGGCAACCTCATCGACGGTCATTCGCGGCAATGGTCCGATCCAGCGGTTGTAGATGTCCAGGTGAGTCAGGTTGTCGGGGACGAGTTTCTTGACCCCGACCTCCAGCCGTTCGCCCGGCTCGACCTGCACCTCCAGGTCCCGGTCTCCCATCGATCGAGGCGGCTGCAACCAGCGATCGACCCAGCGATACAACTGCTTCCTCTTGTCGACCTGGTAGCCATGAGCGGTCGGAGATTCGTAATGGGCAATCGCGGACCTTGCCCCGACCAGTCCGTAGACGTGACGGGCCCGGCGGTAGGACAGTTCGGCCTCCTCCCACGGGAACTCGTGGTCGTCGGTTCTTCGCTTGCTGCTGATCACCAACAACGGCCGGGGTGCGTGTAGTGCCAGCAGGGTGCCGATGCCGGCGTGACGGCGGACTCCGAACGGCCGCTGGTGCCAGTCGTAGTTGCGGTTCTTGCGGATCCAGTAGTCAAACGTGGTGACACTGCTGACCGGGATCACCAGCTTGATCCGCGAATCGACAGCCCCCGCCCAGTAGGTGCTGTTCCCCCCGCCCGATTCGCCGGTGAAACCGATTCGGCCCCGATCGACTTCCCAACGACCAACCAGCACGTCAACAGCGCGGATGGCATCCAGCACCTCCAGCCCGGTCGGATTGCGGCGGGTGAAGGAAAAACGGCGGATGGAATGATCGTTACCACCTCCGTAGGGCATGTTTTTCTTCGCGTTGGGCCCGGTGTTTCGTTCCCCGGTGTTCAGGTAGTCGTAGCTCAGCACGACACAGCCACGCAGCACCAGGTTCACGTTCCGCCGCTGCAAAAAATCGCTGGTCTTGCCCGAGCCGTAGGCGTGACCGGCAATCGAAACGATCCCGGGCACCTTGCCGGTGGTGCGCCTGGGAACATACAGCAATGCCGGGACCGCCATTCCCGGATAGCTTTCGTAGGTGAACTTCTCGATTCGGTACCGTTTGTACTCGATCGCTCCCAGTCGCCGGATCTTCAGCGGCCAGCGCGGCGGCACTCGGTCCTCGATCCCCAGGGCCCGCAGCACCCGGTCCCGGATTTTGCCACGACGCCTGTCCCATTCGGCACGCGTTGCCGGCAGCGGAATTGGCTTCAGTCCCCGTTCGACGAACTCGGTGAGCATGGTCCGTGTCTCGGCAGCCGGCAAAATCGGCTTGGCGACCGATGCGGCCCAGGGCATATCGTCGGCGCGGGACTGGCTGTACAGGCTCCCCGTCAGCACCAGTGAACATCCCAGAAAAATCAGCTGACGTGAATGCACCCGTTGTTCTCCCCGGTCCTCGACATCTCGAGCAAGCTCATTTTCACACGAGCAACCGGTCGATTGCTATACTGGGCGGGTTCCGGTCTCGGGACAGAGCACCAGGAGAAACCAAGCAATGCTCCATCGACGCGACGCGATGATTCGACTCGGGCAGGTCGGGGTCGGTGGCCTGAGCCTGCCGGCATTGCTCGAACACGAACAGGCCCAGGCGGCTGGATCGAGCCGTCATCACCTGGTCTCCAGTGGTGGGCAGGCCAAGTCGTGCATCCTGATCTACCTGTGGGGTGGCCCGCCCCAGATGGATCTCTGGGACCCCAACCCCGAGGCTCCTCTCGGAATCCGCAGCCTCTTTGATCCCATCGACACGGTGGTTCCTGGCATACAGATCGCAGAGGAGATGCCGCTGTTTGCCCGGCACACCGACAAGACGGCGATCATCCGCTCGTATTCACACGACAGCAACAACCACGAGCCCTCGGTGTATCGCAGCCTGACGGGCAAGATCGACCGAACACTCCGCGTCCCGCGGAACAATCGCACGCGGAAGTACTTCCCCAACGTGCAGGGCGTGGTCTCGGCATTCACACCAATGGGTGCGATGCCCGCCTCGGTGACCATCCCGCGACCAATCGGGCACGATGGGTCGACCTACGCCGGCACGCATGCCGGTTGGCTGGGTGGTCGGCACGACCCGATGGAAGTCGCCGCCGCCCAGGAAACCAAGGAAAAACCAACCCACTCGATGCAACTCCCCGACGACCTGAGCAATACTCGCCTGTTGGCTCGGCGAGGATTGCTCGACGTGATCGAGAGCAGCGACCGGCGTTACCAGGCCAACCCGGTGGCCACTGGAATGGATGGTTTCCGCGCCCAGGCCTTCAGCATGCTCTCCTCCTCCCGGGCCAAGCACGCCTTTGACATCGAACAGGTCGACACGAAGACCAGGGACCGCTACGGCCGCAACGAATGGGGCGAGAGCATCCTGATGGCCAAGCGACTGGTCGATGCGGGCGTGCGACTGGTCACCATCTCGTGGATGTACCTGACCAAGAGCGGCAACGTCAGCAACGTCTGGGACAACCACGGTGGCATCGACGGGAAGAATGGCTACGAGATGCTCAAGGCCGAGTTCTGCCTGCCATCGCTCGACCGGGGCTTCCATGCCCTGATGGAGGATCTCTCGGGAACCGGCCAACTGGACGAGACCCTGGTGGCCATGTTCGGCGAGTTCGGTCGGACGCCCAAGATCAACAAGAAAACCGGACGCGACCACTGGGGTGCCGTTCAGTCCACGGTCCTGTGCGGTGGTGGCATCCAGGGAGGACAGGTCCACGGTTCCAGTGATCGCGATTCCGCCTATCCCACCTCCAAGCCTGTCTCGCCCGAGGACATGCTGGCGACAATGCATCACGCGCTGGGAATTTCCCCCGAGTCAGAGATTCGCGATGCGCTGGGACGACCGCACCGGATCGTCAACGGCCGACCTCTGGTCGAATTGTTCGGATAGAGCCATTCCCGATCGGGCTGGTCGCGACGGGGACCGGCGCTGAGTTGTTTCGGCCACCTCCTGTGGAGACACTGTGTACCTGTACCAGTCTTCCCGGAGCCTTCACGATGACCCAACCCACCAACCGCCGCGACCTGTTGAAACTTGGAGCCGGAGCCGTCGCCGGCGGACTGGCCGCCATTTCTCCTACCGCGGTCCAGGCCGAGGCGGACGACCGGGCAAAGTGGCCGGACCTGAAGATCACCAAGGTCACCTCGTACCTGCTCGAGTGCGAACTCGAACGCGCCTTCGGCGCCTCTGTCTCGGTGCCATTGGACAAGACACGTGACGCGCTGCTGGTAAAAATCGAGACCGATGCCGGGCTGGTCGGCTGGGGAGAAACCTCCCCGATCTCCGGAGCCCGCGGCACCATCGACAAGTTCCTGGCCCCCAGGCTGATCGGAAACAACCCGCTGGAATACCGCAAGCTGTGGCGGTCGCTGTGGGGTCCCAACTTCGGCAATGGTCTCGCCACCGGCGCCGTCGAGATGGCCATCAACGACATCCGCGGCAAGGCGCTGGGCATGCCCGTGGCCGAGTTGTTCGGCGGACGCTTTCGCGACAAGGTCCCGGTCTATGTCTCGGCACTGGACTACGTCGAAGGGATCGACATTGAGAAGTGGTACCCGATGCGGGCCGAGAAGATGGTCAAGGCGGGGCACAAGGCGATCAAGATGCGACTGGGCCGCTACTCGGTGGCCCGCGAGGTCAAGGTGATCAAGTCGATCCGCAAGGCGGTTGGACCGGACGTCAAGCTGATGGCCGATGGCAACGGGGCCTACACGATGGGCAATGCGTTGAAGATGGCCCACCACCTGAGAGACTTCGGCTTCGAATTTTTGGAAGAGCCCATGCCGCAGCGATCCAACAACTACCCGGGCTACGACCGGTTGCGAGAAAAAATGCCGTTGCCACTGGCCGGGGGCGAGGCGGTGGATTCCCGTGAAGCGGCCAAGGCGTTGATCGACCGCAGGGCCTTCGACATCATCCAACCCGACGCCAGCCTGTGTGGTGGAATCGGCGAGGTGGTGTTCATCTCCGAGTTGGCCAACCTCTCGGGCGTTCGCTGCTACCCGCACTGCTGGGGGGCCGACATCATCATCGCCGCCACCGTGCAGACGCTCGCGCTGGTTCCCGATCCTCACTTCGGACTGCCCACCGACACGCCCTACCTGGAACTCGACCAGTCAGAGAACCCCTGGCGCGACGCGCTGGCCAGGGGGCAGATCGAGGTGAAAGACGGCTTCGTGACGGTGCCCCGAAAACCGGGACTGGGAATCGAGGTCGACGAGAAGCTGGTGCAGAAGTACGCGGTCTAGATGCCGCCGAACCGGATCACCCGGTTGCATCGACCCGGAACAGGTCGTCGGAAACCGTTTCCGGCCGGGTCTTCTTCCCGTTGAGCATCGTGCCGATCAGCGTGTAACGAACCATGTACTCGTATGTCACCAACAACACCCCGGTGACAACAACGCAGACCAGGCTGAACTTCGCCCAGGCCGGCATTGGCCACGTCCGGACCACCGTCTGGGCCAACAGGACCAGCGGCAGGTGCGCGATGTAGAGCCAGTACGACGAATCCGAGATGTACCGGATCCACCTGTTCTCCCGCTTCAGGAGGCTCCGGCATAGTCCGATCAGGCCAAAAGTCATGCCCCACGCAAACGCCGCCTGGAGCATCACCGAGAACAGGCGATAGTACGAACTGGGAACCAGTTCCTCGCGGAGTCCAAGCTCACCGGTGGCAAAATCGAGCGCCAACGGAAGTACCGCGCAAAGAGTGATCGGCAAGGTGATCCACCACCAACGGCCCAGCTGGTTGTCGCTGTCGTCACAATCGAAATACAGGACCCCGAAACCAAAAAAGACCGAGTAGTAGGCCAGGATGTGGGGGGCGGGAATAAAACCAATGGCGGTGTCGGGTCCGAATTCCGACGCTCCGGGCAACAGCCCCATCAACGCCTGGGGCACCATCGTCAGAGGCAGCAACCACAGGTAACGCACCGGGGTCGCGATCAGCCATCGCGGTGGACCGCACCACTGCCTGGCATCGGCCGCCATGGCATAGAACGCAAACAACACGACCAGCCAACAGAGGTACCAGAGAAACCACAGGTGATGAAAAACGGGCAGGTAGCTGGCCACCATGTACAAGACAAACAGCAGATCAGCCAAGTCCTCAGGGTCCCCGTCTCGCTTCTCGTCTCGCTTCTCGTCTCGCTTCTCGTCTCGCTTCTCGTCCTGCGCTTGCGGAGCGGTGACACGGGCCAACATTCCGGCATGGTTGATCATCGGAATAACAGTCGCGACCCCGACCAGACACGGAATCAGGATCCGTTTGCAACGGTGCACAACCAGGGCATTCAGTCCGCGCCGACGCCACAGCATGGCGGTAAAGAATCCGCTGACCATGAAGAACAACGGCAGACGGAACCCGTGGATCACCGAGAGAACAACGGCGAACGCCTCGTGCTGTTGCGTATCGTGAACTGCCCATCCGCCCTCGGCACCGGGCATGAAGGAAATCGCCGCATGCAGCAAAATGCCCAGCAACATCGCCCCCGCCCTGAGCGCGTCGAGGTCATGTCGTCTTGGAAACGGAGCCAATTTCGGGGCTTCGTTTTTCTCGGTTTCATCCGGACGGACGACATCCTCTTCCGCGATACGACGACGCAACCCGAACAGCTTCGCCATCAGGAGAACGAGCAACAAGATGGGGACAATTCGGCCGACACCCATTCCGCCAAAGTCAAAGACACTGATCACGGTGACGATACAGTAGCCCCTGGCCAGGTCGAGAACTCCATCGGCGTCGGAACTTCCCTGTGATCGGAAACAATCGCCAAACGATCGGGCGAGTCTCGGAAACACGTGGAAGTTCCAGGCCAGGTTGAAAATCGGCATCAGCAACCACCACCCCCGCCTCACTTCCAACTGCCGGTGCTCCTCGGGCAGCGAGTTCAGCAGGTGTCGGACCATCAGGCAGACACCCGCCATGAAGACCGTGTGGAACAGCAGTGCGACCCCGACCGCAAAGACAACGATCGCGACCACCACGAAGAACTCGACCTCGTCTTTGTCCTTGTCCCCATGTTCCTCGAGCAACCTGGTGCTCGCCTGGACATCCCTGGCATGAGCCGCGGCCCCAGCATCTGTCACGCCGTTCTGGCTGGGCGTCTTACCGGAAACCTCGGCGGCTGCGGAAGCCACTCCTCCGGGCGGATCCTCTCCCCGGGCGACTCCCTGGAACGAGTTGGACACCAGCAGGGCCAGGCCCATCAACACGAAGTGAAAGGTCCCCGCACCACGCCAACTGAAAGCGGGACTGGGGGGACGCTCGAGCATTCCGGTGACTCAGGCGAAGAGTGGTTGGATCACCGATCCATTTCGGACCAGCGTGACCGGACGTCCGACGTTGGTCTGGAACTCGGTCTTCGGATCGATCCCGGTGTTCTGGAAAAATGATGCCGCCAGATCATCCGGCGAGAACCCGTCCCCACTGGGGGCACTCGCGGTCGCATCGGACGCACCCACCACGGTGCCACCCCGGACGTCGCCACCGGCCAGCAGTGAACACATCGCCCTGGCCCAATGGTCCCGCCCCCCGCCACCATTCACACGCGGAGTCCGCCCGAATTCCCCGGTGACGAACAACGAGGTCGAATCGAGCCGCCCTCGATCCTCGAGCCGTTGGAGAAGAGCCGAGAGGCCACGATCAAACGGAGGCAGCAGCGTGCGGAGCTTCGAGAAGTTGTTCGAGTGCGTGTCAAAGTCGAACTCGGCCGGTCGCAACCGGACGGTCACAAAATGCACACCCGCCTCGATCAACCGACAGGCCAGCAGCAGCGTCTGGCCAAACTCGTGCTTGCCGAACCGATCGCTCTCGGACGTCTTTTCCCTGGACAGATCAAACGCGGTTCGAGTCCGGGGAGAACTGATGATCTGGTAAGCCTGCTCGGAGAACCGGTCCAGCGAACGCACCTCGTCATCAAGCTTTTCAAAGCCACGGAAGGCCGTATCGAGATCATCCAGCAGTTGCTTCTGTCGACCGTAACGAGCAACGGTCAATCCATCGTCCAGGGTCACACCACGAACCCGGTAGGGAAAACCATGACGGGGCTTCTCGGCCGTCAGGGCACTGTACTGCGTGCCCAGGTAACCGGGACCCACGAACGACTCGTCAATCGCCACGTAGGTTGGCAGGTCTCGGGCAGAGGGGTGCTGGCGTGCGACCACGCTGCCGTACTCGGGATACTGCAGCACCGGGGTCGGCAAGTTGCCGGTCAGCACGTACTTCTTGCCAATCCCGTGGTCGGCCAGGTTGTGAGTCACACCGCGAACAATCGCGTAACGGCCAAAGTCACGAGCCAGCATCGGCATCTGCTCGCAGATCTGCACTCCGGCCACCGACGTGTCGATCGGTTTGAATTCGCCCCGGTATTCGGATGCCGCTTCGGGCTTGAGATCGAAGGTGTCCTGGTGCGAGGGACCACCTTCCAGGAAGACGAAGATTGCCGATCGCAGGCCCGAGTCCGCTTTTCCAGCAGCTTGCAGTTTCAGCCCCTCGGCCAGCGTCAGCCCGGCACCCAGGGCGCCGACCTGCAGCAGGGAACGGCGAGTGATTCGTGATTCGGTGGTGATATTCATGATCTGTATCGTGCCTGGTCCGTGAGACCGGCCCTGGAATCGGGCCGGATCAGTGATTCAGCACGAACTCCTTGGTATTAATCAGCGCCCACATCAGGTCTCTCAATCCATCCGGGATCGACTTGGATGTCGCCAGGTGACGTTCGGCCCGGGAGACCTCGGTCGCACTCGGCGGACGACCCACGGTTCTCAGCCAGGCCAGCCGAATCCAGTTGGCCCGGTCCCGGGCCGTCGGCGCAGCTCCCGGCCCGGTCGCCACCTCGGCCACCTCGTCGATCCAGCCACTTTCGTCCAACCGCATCCGGATCAGCGGATCATTGTGCAGGAACACCGTCTGCAACAACGACGGTTGGCTGACTCGTTCGCAGTCGCAGTTGAGCGACCGCGACGGCTTGCCAAAAACATTCATGGCGTAGGTCCCGGCCATCCGCATCGACAGGAAACCGGTCGCCCTCCGCTGCAGGTTGCTACGAACCGCCTGGACCTTGTCGGTTGATACGGTGGCCTGCTTGACCGCATCGTAAATCACCTCGGCCGGCAAACGACGCGGGATCGCCCGGCTGAAGTTGCGACGATCCTGCGGGTTTGTTGCGTTCGGCTTCCAACTCCGCTGGTAGGCCTGGCTGCTGGCAATTTGCCGATGAAGCCACTTCATGTCGTACCCGCTTTCGATGAAGCCAGCTGTCAACCATTTCAACAACGCCGGATGACTCGGTGGGTTCGCCGGTGTGAAGGCATCGGGAGGATCGACGATACCGACATGGAAGTAGCTGGCCCACACCCGGTTGACGAAGGCCCTGGCAAACCACGGATTCGTGGGATCACTCATCCAGTCCATGATCGGCCGCCGTGGATCGCCGCCCGCCTGGATCGTCACGGTCCCGCTTCCCAGCAACTGCAACTCCAGTGGCTCGTTGGTCCGCGACACCAGGTACGGCCACCCGACCACCTCTCCGGCCCTTGCAGCGGCAAAACCCGGAAAACCCGGCCCCTTGCCGCGGGCCCGAACACCCTCGAAGAACCGGGTGAACTCGGTGAAGTCCTGCTGTGTCCAACGATCAAACGGGTGCTTGTGACACTCGGCACACTGCAACTGGATTCCCAGGAAGCTGTGCGCAAAAGCCAGCGCCTTGGCCTTGGGTTGAGCAATACTGTTGCGGGTCCAGTAGTGAGGCATCGTTTTCCGGGTGGAAAAGTCAGCGGGGTTCTCTCGTCTGACGTACGACGACATCTCGGCCGAGTACTCACCAGCGGTCTGGTCACCCTGCAGTCCCTCCGAAAGCACGATGCCCTCGACCAGCTTGTCGTACCGCAGGTTCTCGGCCACGCGACGATGCACCCAGCGGTACCACTGGATCGACAGGGCCTGCCCCACTTCCAGCACCTGGGTCTGAGCCGTCGGGCTGCAGCCGGTGAAGTCGCAGATCTTGTTGGTCCACCACGCCGCGTATGCGGGCCGATCGAGCAATTCGCTGATCTTGCGAGATCGCTTGTCCGGACGTTTCGAGACCAGGAACGACTCGATCTCTGCTGGCAGCGGCAACGAACCGGTGATGTCGATACTCGCGCGACGCAGGAACTCGGCATCGCTGCACAGCACCGACGGCTTCATCCCCAACTTGGCGAGCTTGGACTCCACGAAACCGTCAACCGGGTTGGCAAATGTCCCGCCGGGCGGATCGAGCGATCGGCCACCCCTGGGCCTCATCACCGGAACCGCGGCCACTCCATTGTCGTAGAACACGACAATGTGCGTGTCGCCGATTCCGGCGACAACCGAGCGACCTTTCGAGTCCACGGTGACCACCGAATCGTCGTTGCTCCGGAACCGGCACACGCCGGTCACGTCTTCACGTGTTCCATCTTCCCAGGTGGCCACGACCGACAACGGCACCTCCGACTGCGTGTCACCAAAGACGATCTCGCTGGGCGAGACATCCAGCCGCAGCAGCGATCTGGACGATTTGGTCCCCCTGGCTCCTGACTCGATCCATCTCAACAGCAGGCGGTGTTCCCAACTGCCAGGTTCCAGCCGCTTGCCCCCCTCGTGATCGGTCTTGAGTGTCGGCTTGCGGAGCACCAGGCTGGCGGCCGCCGTGGACGTGTTCACCCGTGGCCCGTCCTCGGAAGTGGCCTCGGCCGACAACGCCGCATGATCGCGGGAAAAATCGAACCCGAACAGCGACAAGCGAAAACCACCCTGCCCCTGGAACGATCCGTGGCACTTGGCCGAGTTGCAACCAAGCCGTCCCAGTAGCGGGACGACGTGTTTCTGGAAATCGGGCACCTCGCGAACATCGGCTCCGGCAAAACGTTCCGACACCGGACGCAGCGGCTCAGTCGCCTGGACAGGGCCCAGGCACACTGCCACCAAACACGCAGCAACCCGAATCGCCGACAGGGATCGGGACAAACCGAAAACCCATCGGCCAGTCAACACGGTCATTTGCCCGACTTCCCTTTGTCCCCGGCCGTTGTGGCCGCCTGTTTCTTGAGTTCTTCCACCACGGTGAACGAATCGACGGTCGGATCGGTGTGCACCGCCCCCACGCGAATCCGATCACCGATCTTCAGATCACCAAATCTTGCCCGGAACTTCTGGTCAAAGAATCCTCGCATGCTCATCAAGCGACCAATACTCGCCTTGGGATCAGTGGCCCGGCTGCTCTTTTGCGAACTTTCGATCGAGTTGATTTTCAGGGTCAACTCGTAACCCTGTTCGGATTTCTCGGTGATGGTTCCCACCACGACTCCACGGAATCCCCGAAATGACTCGGCCGGCACCGGGTAGGTCTCCGGATCGAATGGAACGGCCCGTTCGAGCACGGTGGCCTTGGGCGACAGAGAGAAGGTCGTGTCCTGGAGTGTCCCCGATCGGAACTTCAGGGTTTCTCCTCGCTTGATCAGCAACAGCGTGTCCAGCCAGGCCCCGGAAATCCCGACCACCTTGACCGTCTTGCCAACCACCGTCTGCTTCAGACTCCGGTCTCCATAGATCGCCGTGATGTAATCCACGTCCAGGGTGAACTCGCCCAACTCGACATCCTTGGACTTCAGCCGACCGATCACGATCGAATAGAAGGTGTTGGCTCCGCCCTTTTTGCCACCTTTTTTGCCGCCTTTTTTCGTCCCCTTGCCTTTCATCGCCATGGCCTGGCCACCGGCACCGCCGACCACGATCGATGTCATCGCACCGATCTTCGTCCCGGCGAACTGTTTCCGGAAACGCTCGCCAACGAAGACGACTCTCGATTTTTCCTCGGTGTCCTTGGAAGGGACCTCGAAGACAACGATGTAGTCCTTGCCCCGGACCCCCTTGAAGGTCAGCCTGGCGACCACGGGTGCCGGCCCAAGTTGCTGGACCCCGGACTTCACGGTTCCCGGCCTGGGTTTCTTGCCACCGGTTTTTGCAGCCGCCTCCTTGTACTTGGCGATCGCCTCTTTCTCGGTCATCTCGCCCGCGGCCACCGCCGCCTTGAGTTTCCGCCCCAACTCCTTCAGGTCGACGGACGCCTCNGGGGTCTCCGATGGTTTGTCACCACCATCAGCAGCCTCCTTGTACTTCGCGATCGCCTCTTTCTCGGTCAACTTTCCGTTCGCCACGGCGGCTTTCAGTTCCACGGCAAGTTTCTCGAGTTCCGTTTCGGAAAGCCGCATGGGCTTCGTGCCGTCGGTGGCTTTCTTCGCCGGAGGCGACTTTGCCGCCAACTGAGTCTCCGCAACACGGGTGAACCCCCGGGCGACGTGGTACAGGTGTTTGTCCGACCGCAGGATCAACGCCTTCCCGGCGACAGCTGGCGACGCGATGAAACTGGCATCCATCCGGTTCTCGGCAACCAGTTGGAACTCGCGTTCGGCCGAGATCACAGAAATCCGCCCCTCCTTGCTCGAGAAGTAGATCTTTCCGTCGGCCAACAGCGGTGACGCCCAGTGACTTCCTCCCACGCGTTTTCGCCAGATCTCCTCGCCAGTTTTTGCTTCCAGGCACCTCGCNATACCGGCTTTCTCGGTCACCGTGAACAACATGTCATCAACGATGATCGGTGACGGAATGTGCGGGGTGCTCCGGGTCGTGCTCCACGCGACGTGCGTGTCGGTGACATCACCCGAACCGGTGGGACGAACGGCCAGGAAATGACCGGTCAGTCCACTGGTGAACAGGTAAACCAGGCCATGGTCAAACAGCGGACGACACGCGACATTGAATCCACCCAGGTGGTGCACACGCCACAGTTCCTTGCCCGTGACTGGGTCGTAGGAAATCGTCGCTTCAGCGGCCGGAGCAATCAGTTGCCTCCGCCCCCCCAGTTCAATCAGCTTGGCTGTCGCGTACGACTTCTTGTTGTCTCCGGGCTTCTCCTTTTTCACTTCACCAGGATCAATACCCCGGGCCCTCAGCGTGGCATCCCAGTCGGACTTCACGTTGCGGTCTCGCACCCACCGCGTTTCCCCCGTCTTCTTATCCAGCGCCACAAAGAACTGCTTGTCGACTCCATCGAAGGCCACGAACAGTGACTCGCTGTCGACNATCGGCGACGATCCCGGCCTCACCCTGTGATCACAGTGAAAATCGCGACGTTCCCAGATCTTCTTGCCGCTGGCTGTGTCCAGGCAGGCCGTCCCGTAGCTCCCGAAATGCACGTAGATCCGTCCCTGCTCTATGACCGGAGTCGACGTCGCATGACTGTTGAGATACGAGTACGCCGACTGCGGCTTGGCGACATCAAACACCTTGATGTCGTGAACGATNTTGCCACTGTTGAGATCCACGCACAGGGCAAACAGTTCACGGCCATCCTCGCGGGCGGTGGTCAGCCAGACCTGGGTGCCCCACACGACCGGAGACGAATACCCCTTACCGTGAATTGCCGTTTTCCACCGAACGTTTTTCGTTTCGCTGAACTCAACCGGCAATTCCTTTGCGCGACTTCTGCCATCTCCACCGGGACCACGAAACTGGTTCCAGTGAGCCTGTGTTTTGCCCTCATCGGCGGTCACAACAGCAACCAGCAGAAACGGCATCGCTGCAGCAAACAGCGCTTTGGAGAATTTCATCGACAACTTTCCTGTTTTCTTTGACTGGCTCGCGCGGCTGATGTCATCCGGCAACATTCCGCCAACCATTCTGACCNGCCGACAACACAAACCACCACCAACCTGAAATTGTGGACTTCATTCTAGAGAATTTCGAGACAAGACTTCTTCAACCTTCGCCAGTTTCTCAAGTAATCTGGCAACAGCATCCGGCCGATTCATCCATTTCGCTGCCTATCAAACACGGATCCATCACGGGGAACGCCAGGCCGCCCAATCAGTGAAACAGAATCCGTTTTGCCGCGGCGGAATTGAACATCTGACGTCCCGAGTGACCGATTCCGGGAACCGCCTCGAACACCGCGTTCCTNGACCAATCGGGAAACAACCTGACGTACATCCGGTAGTTCCGCCACCGCTCGAAACGGTGTCGGCCCTGGGCCATTGCCGGAGGACTCGTGGCGAGGTTCTTCGAGCCCATGTCCAGCNTNCCCCCCAGGTAATAGACNCGTCGTNCCTGCATCTGCTTGAGGATCGCGTCGTGGCCACGGGCCGTCATGTAGACATTCAGATCATCCAGGCCGTACTTGTACCGGTTGAAATCCTTGACGGACTTCGGCTCGGCAAACATCCCCACCCGACCCGGAACCGGTCGTCGCTTGTCGAGATAAATGTACGACGACGGGTTCATCACCAGGAACTTCAACCGGACTCCCTGGTTGACCCTGGCCCGCCCGCCNGCCGCATACCGGTTGACGAACTGGCCGCCGGCCGAGTGCCCGGCAATCACGACCTGCGACAGGTTGGGAAACCTCTTGCGGTCCCGAAGCCGATCAAACACCTCGTCGATCACCTGGNAGGAACTGATCCGNTTGGGTTTNAGTGATCGGTGGCCGACGGACCAGCCTCCCGTCCAGACGTGCAGGCTGGACGAGGGCTTGTCGGCGGCGATCGGAAACCTGGGAGCCACGATCGCTGTCCCNANTCCCCGATGGTCAGCCAAAGCACTCTCCACGACCGAGCGAAAGTAGCTGTTGGCCGTTCGGCCCAAACCGTGCACCACGATGACGACCCGACGAACCGACCGATGCTCCCGGTTGAACGGATGAGTGCGATAGTAGACAACGCCACCANCCTGNCTGGTCGTCAACGTCCCNCGAAACTTCTCGGGATCGATCTTCTCCGCCGAGTTCAATGGCAACGGCAGTGTGACGAGCAGTAACAACACCCCAATGCAAACCTCACGCATCCGAACGCTCCAACAATTCACTGCCGATGGGATTTCCAGCTTGCACCACTAGCACAGTCGAATATCTCCATTCAATCAACGATCATCTTCTGTGGAATCGTGATTCGCGAATCAGAAACACCATGCGGAACCCGATTGGAACACTTCCAGAGAATGGACCGACCATGCCACGCCCACAACGAACCCTCGCCTCCCTGGTCCTGGTCCTGGTCCTTTCTTCCACTGCCGGAGCCACCGAGCCACTGCACGAACGGGTGCGACACGCTCACGCCAACAGCAACGGGGTGAAGATCCACTACGTCACACTCGGAAAAGGACCACTGGTGGTCATGATCCACGGCTTCCCCGATTTCTGGTACACGTGGCGCCACCAGATGGAGGCCCTGGCCGACAGCTACCAGGTCGTGGCACTCGACATGCGAGGCTACAACCGCAGCGACAAGCCAAAGGGAGTCGAACAATACGACGTCAGGTTGCTGGTCGCCGACGTGGCGGCAGTCATCAAGCACGTCGGAGGGAAACAGGCCACGATCGTCGGCCACGACTGGGGTGGCATGGTCGCGTGGCAATTCGCCATGGCATTGCCCGGGCAGTGCAGCCGCCTGGTGATTCTCAACCTGCCACATCCCCGGGGACTCACCCGCGAACTGGCCAACAACCCTCAGCAACAAAAAAACAGTGCCTACGCCCGGGCTTTCCAACTGCCCGGAGCCCACAAGACACTCACCGCCAAGGGACTCTCCGGNTGGGTCAAGAGCAAGGAAGCCCGTGCACGGTATGTCGAGGCGTTCCAGCGATCCGACTTCGAGGCGATGCTCAACTACTACAAGCGGAACTACCCCCGGCCACCCTACAAGGAGGACACCTCGCCGGTGGTTCCGGTCAAGGCGCCGGTGTTGATGTTTCACGGACTCAACGACCGGGCATTGCTGCCCGCCGCTCTCAACGACACCTGGAAGTGGGTCGAGAAGGACCTGACCCTGGTGACCGTGCCCGGCTCGGGTCACTTCGTCCAACAGGACGCGGCCGAACTGGTCTCTCGAACGATGAGAATGTGGCTCGACCTCAAGACCGGTCCCCGGTCAACGAGCTCGCGGTAACCCGTGACCAGGACGCCTCACCAGCCGGAACACCCCATGACACCGCTCGCCCGCCAACGGTTGATCGCTCGAACCCTGCTGGGACTCATCGCCGCATGGGCAATGACCGGGGCTTCCGGGACGGTCGCTGCCGACAAGAACTCGTACTTCGGCATCCAGGTTGTCGATGCCGCAACCGGGCGCGGTGTGCCACTGGTTGAGTTACGAACCGTCAACGGCATCAGCCATCACACCGATTCGGCCGGGCGGATCGCTTTTTACGAACCCGGCTTGATGAACCAACGCGTGTTCTTTCATGTCAGCAGCCACGGCTACGAGTTCCCAAAGGACGGTTTCGGATACCGGGGAACCCGGCTGCNNATCACCCCCGGTGGCAAGGCGACGCTGAAAATCAGGCGGCTGAACATCGCCGAACGCCTCTACCGGGTCACCGGCGGCGGCATCTACCGCGACAGCCAATTGCTGGGACACCCCGTTCCGATCCGGCAACCGGTGCTCAACGGCCAGGTCCTGGGCTCCGACAGCGTGGTCACCGCGATCTTCAGGAACCGCATCCACTGGTTCTGGGGCGACACGAACCGGCCGTCGTATCCGCTGGGCAACTTCCACGTCCCCGGGGCCACCTCCCAAAGACCCGGCACTGGCGGCCTCGATCCCGAGACCGGTGTCAATCTCGAGTACTTCCTGGGACGGGACGGTTTTGCCAGGCCCACGGCCAAGCTGCCGGGCCAGGGACCAACCTGGATCAACGGGCTGGTCACGCTCACCGATTCGCGTGGCCANGAANGGTTGTTCGGAATGTACGTCAAGATCAAGCCGCCCCTGACGATCTATCAGCGAGGACTGATCGAATTCGATGCCAACAAACAGAAATGGACCAAGATCGTCGAGTTCGATCTCAAGGCACCACTGTTTCCCTTTGGACATCCGCTGAAACGGACCGAGAACGGTGTCAACTACATCTGCTTCGGCGACCCGTTTCCATTGGTCCGTGTCGAAGCAACCGCCAAGAAACTGGCCGATCTCTCGAATTACCAGGCATACACCTGCCTGG
>PBOU01000042.1 GCA_002724415.1 Planctomycetaceae bacterium | reverse complement strand
CCCGGCAACGACACCTGTCATCCGCAACTTCAACGACCCGACCCAGGGACCTTCAAAATCCCCATGAGTCTCCGGCCGCATCAACATCACCTTCAGGGACACCGACTCGAGCTTCCGGAATTCGTCTCGCCATCCCAGAACCGTACTCACAAACCGCTCACCCGTCAGTGGCTGTGTTTGGTCCCGCCGCGACTTCCAGGTCCGCACGTCAGCCACACCCAGAGATGCCGATTGGCCCCCGTCAGGCACGAACAACTCGGCTCGAAACCCCTTGGCCAAGTAGCCGGCGAGTACCGAAGCATTCCCCTCACGAATTGCCTCACTCAACCGAGGGAGCGTCAGATCGCCCAGGACAAATCCGCCGAGATGTTCAGCATCCTGCAGGTATTTTGCGTCGGAGTCCGAGAGGGCCAATGACTCGTTGTCGACACCGGGGTCCGCCGGCCCGGAACTCCCGTCGCCGCCCCCCCCCTGTCCGCTACGGCCCCCCTTGAACACGCCGGTAACAAAGGCCACACCCCCAGCCGCCACGAGCAGCAGCAGCACTCCTACCACCGGCCAGGGAACTCCGGCCCGGCGACTTGTGTTGCTGTCCCGTTCCATATCCTGAGCCCGAGTTCTTGTTCAACGGCCGCACGTCAGCCACCCCGACCCATCATACGTCGCGGTCCGCGTTCTCACCAAGTGGAAATGCCGCCTCAAAGCGGTCGCTTGAATCCACCCGGCGTCTGACTTACAAGAGGGGTTTCGCCCGACCGTGGCGAGCGATGGATTGCGAACCAACGGGAGACACCGGTGAGCTTGGCTGAGCACCTCGAGGGCCGGTTTCGTGGCGACACACGATTCCGGGGCTCTGAGTACCTCAAGACTGAACTCGTCCGCGTGACGGCAGTCACCCCCTCGTCCCTGACCGCGGTGATCGAGGACGAGGGCGAGTTCGAGACTGAATTGCTGCACTCCGACGACGGTCTGCAGTTGCTCTGCAGTTGCTCGCGCCGTGATGATCGCCAAGCCACCTGCCGCCACCTCTGGGCTGCAATCCTCGTTGTCGATCGCGATGGTTTTTTGGCTGGCAGTCCGGGNCCAGATTATGTCCCACCGTTCGCCGGAGACGGTGGAAGCTCCGGAGCGGACTGGAGGNCGCCGCTCTTGGAAGACATGGCCGAAGGNGACGACGACTTTGCAGAATACCTGTCCCGTTCCGGTGGCCGTCGCACATGGGAAACACGGATCGGTGAACTCGACGAGGTGTTGCAACGCCTGCCGGGCGGCCAGGAATCCGACCGCCGAATCGTTTACGAAATCGATCTCGCTCAAAGCCGCTCGGAAGGACAACTCGTCCTGCAAACCTCCCAGCAGGAACGCCGTACCAACGGCCGGTGGGGAAAATGGAAACCCTTGCGAATTCGTGGCGGACGTGTCTCTGACATCCGCGACGCCGACGACAGGGAGTTGATCACGTTGCTGGCCGGAGGGATTCCCACCGAGCCCACGACAGGAAGCCGCGCCACGCCGGCTGCCCCGTCCACTTACCGTTACCGCGTCCCCGATGCCCTGGCCGTCATACTTCTGCCACGCCTTTGTGACACGAACCGCCTGGTGTATTCAGACCCCGATGGGCCGGACGAAACAGGGCTCACCTGGGACAATGGNCCCGCCTGGGACTTCCGATTGACTCTCGACGAGGATTCGGATGCGTCCTTGTGGCGNCTCACGGGCCTGTTTCATCGCGGCGAAGAAGAATGCCAGCTTTCCGACACTCGCCTTGTGCTGGCCGGCGGTCTCTATTTCACAAACACCTCGGTNCACNGTCACACGGGCACTGTNGCTGCGGCGTGGAGCANANTNCTNGACGGAGACCTTCCATTTGCCGTCCCCAACGGGGATCAAGAGGANCTGGTCACCCGGCTTCTCGATTTGCCGGAATTGCCAGACTTGAAGCTGCCCGANGCCCTGGCACTCGAGGAAATCGACGTCGCTCCGACCCCCGTACTTCAATTGACCGTTCCACGTGGCCGNCGCTGGCANAGAGAGCGGCTTTNGGCCACGCTNCATTTTGATTACGCGGGGGAATTGCTGTCCGCTCAAAACACCCAGTCGGCCATCGTGCTCAAAGAACANCGCCGTTGTGCGAGACGAAACAGCGACCGTGAAACCGACGCCTGGCGGGAACTGGAAGAGGCCGGTTTTGAACAAACCGCTGAACATCGCCGCGGTTTGAAACAACTCGAAATCCCAATCTCTCAACTCACGCCCGCCATCCGCACACTGACGGCCAACGACTGGCGCGTGCAATCCGAAGGAATGCCCGTCCACCAGGCGGGCGAACTTCAGATGAAAGTGCGGTCGCACATCGACTGGTTCGAACTCCACGGCGACGTGGATTTTTCAGGCCAACGTGTTCNTTTTCCGGAGCTGCTTGCTGCACTCGCCAGGGGTGAATCGGCCATCCGGCTCGATGACGGCTCACTAGGCCTCTTGCCCGACGAGTGGGCCAACCAGTACGCGATGATCAACCAACTCGGTGTCGTCGAAGATGAACATGTTCGCTTCGCGCCGGCGCAAGTCGCCTTGCTCGANGCACTGCTCGCCTCAAAGTCCACTGTCGATGTNGACGAAAAGTTCGAGGAGATCCGGAACCGTCTCGAATCCTTCGATGGGATTTCAGAAGCCTCCCAACCCGACGACTTCCAGGGAGCGTTGAGAACTTATCAGCGAGAAGGGCTCGGCTGGCTGCACTTNCTNGAAGAATTTCAATTCGGTGGATGCCTGGCCGATGACATGGGGCTGGGAAAGACGGTGCAGGTTCTCGCAGCTCTTTCGGAACGAGCCAACGGCCCCAAGCCGCCCCCCTCGCTGGTCGTGGTCCCACGCTCGCTGGTCTTCAACTGGAAAGAAGAGTGCGAACGGTTTTGCCCAGAACTGAAGGTTCTGGAATACTCCGGGCTCGAT
Source organism: Planctomycetaceae bacterium (assembly GCA_002724415.1). GTDB lineage: Bacteria > Planctomycetota > Planctomycetia > Planctomycetales > Planctomycetaceae > UBA8437. The sequence goes on along the minus strand of PBOU01000042.1, from coordinate 25,547 downwards.
CGCGCATCACTCAGAGAGTCGTTTGACGAGTTCAACGTGATCCTGACCACCTACGGAACACTCCGTCGCGACATCCTCGAACTCAAGGACCAACGTTTCGACTACGTGGTCCTCGACGAGGCACAAACGATCAAGAACGCCGGATCCCAGATCGCCAAGGCGTCCCGACTACTGGAAGCCAACCATCGCCTGGCTCTCTCTGGAACNCCTATCGAGAACCATCTCGGCGACCTCTGGTCGATCTTTGAATTCCTGAACCCGGGCATGTTGGGTCGGAGTTCCTTGTTCCGACGATTCACCACCGAGGACAACGACAATCGGCACCTCCTCACCCGGGGCCTTNCTCCTTTCATCCTNCGGAGAACCAAATCCGAGGTCGCCGCGGAANTNCCGGAACGGTTCGAACAGACCATCCAGTGCAGNATGGGTGACGAACAACAACGTCTGTACGACGAGATGAGAGACCATTATCGCCAGAGCCTACTGGGAGCTTTCCAGGAATCCGGCGGCAACCCGTCCCGCATGCATGTGCTGGAAGCACTCCTGAGACTCAGACAGATCGCTTGCCATCCGGGCCTGCTCAACCCCGACCTGGNCGACGGCCACTCGGCCAAGCTCGACACACTCAACCCCTTGCTCAAGGAACTGATTGGAGAGGGACACAAGGCTCTGGTGTTTTCACAATTCACCAGCATGTTGGCCATTGTCAAGACGATGCTGGATCGACAGGGAATCCCCTACGAGTATCTCGACGGTCAGACACGTGACCGCAAGGAACGCATNGAACACTTCCAGGCAGACCCGGATTGCGGGATCTTCCTGATCAGNCTCAAGGCCGGAGGCCTGGGCCTGAACCTGACTGCTGCNGACTACGTGTTCTTACTCGACCCCTGGTGGAACCCCGCCGTTGAAATGCAAGCGATCGACCGAGCCCACCGCGTCGGGCAGACCCGCCCTGTTTTCGCCTACCGGNTGATCTGTGAAGGAACAGTTGAAGAGAAGATCGCCGANTTACAACAACAAAAGCGAGAACTTGCCGACGCCATTCTGCTGGAGAATCGCAGTATCCTCAGGAACCTCACCNGGGATGACCTCGAACTCCTTTTCTCGTAGGGCGGTCACGGCCTTTCTCCTCGCCCCCCCGTCTTGAGCCTCAACACCCAGACGCGGTCAAATTGCCCTTCGTAGGCTCTGGCCACCGTTGCGATGGGTGTCCACAAGACGGAGTCCTCTCCAAATTNCCCCACGNCCCAGTGTCGGCCTTTCCGGCCCCGAACGCTGATCTTGTCGCTTCCAGCGGTCGCTTCTATGATCCGCTGCATGAGGCCCCTACTGTCGTCCCACCTGCTTCCGCACACTGTTGATCCCGACACCCTCGCAGGATCAATTGCGGTCATGATCGATGTACTGAGAGCCTCGACGACCATAACGCATGCTCTCGCCGCTGGCTGCCACGCCATCCACCCCTGCCGGGATGTAGAAACCGCACGCACCCTCGCTCAAGGCAATTCTGCCCCGGATCCCCCTCGCCTCTTGGCCGGAGAGAGAGGTGGAATTCGGATCGACGGTTTTGACCTGGACAATTCTCCAGCCAGTTTCACTCCAAGCCACGTTGGCGGCCGTACGATTGTTTTCACGACGACCAACGGCACCGCGGCACTGGACACTTGCCGTGGGGCGGACCACATCATCGTCGCATCGTTCTCCAACCTGGGCACGGTGTGCCACTACCTGGCACAGCACGCACTTCCCGTGCACCTGGTCTGCGCGGGAACCAACGGCCATGTCACTGCCGAGGACTGCCTGTGTGCTGGTGCCATCGGGCTTTCCCTGCAAAAACACGGCAATCACGACACCGACTCCCACGACGCGACCCGCATGGTGACAGACCTCTTTGCCCCAATGAGTGACGCTCCGGATGCACTTCTACACGCTTTGCGTGGCAGCCACGGAGGACGAAACCTGAGCCAACTGGGTTTCGACACTGACATCGTGCTGGCATCGCGGCAGGACACGCTCGACCTGATCCCCTGTTACGATTCCCAGAATCAGACCATCACCATGCTCGCCTGATGGCGACCGAGGACCACATGAAGAAGACCATGGACCCCATTGTCTCGCTGTGCAAACGGCGAGGTTTCATTTTCCCGTCGTCTGAGATTTATGGCGGCTCGAACGGTTTCTGGGATTACGGCCCGCTCGGCGCACAGCTCAAACGCAACGTGCGAGAAGCGTGGTGGAGCGACATGGTCACCAACCACAACGAACTGGCCGTGCCTGACGGGGCAGCCGGAACGTTCCACATGGTGGGGGTTGAAACATCCATCATCATGCACCCCAAGGTCTGGAAGGCCTCGGGGCATTACGATCTTTTCCACGACATGATGATCGACTGCCGGGAATGCCAGGCCCGTTTTCGGTCCGACCACATTGCCACCAGCCAGTGCCCCCGAAAACCGAGCATGACACCGGGAGACCATGAAGCCTGTCAATTGACCGAACCGCGAGAATTCAACCTGATGTTCAAGACGATCATCGGTGCGCTCTCCGGCGAAGAAAACGCGGCTTTCCTGAGACCGGAGACCGCGCAGGGCATGTTCGTCAACTTCAAGAACGTCGTCGACAGCTCTCGCGTCAAGATCCCCTTCGGGGTTGCCCAGGTGGGCAAGAGCTTCCGCAACGAAATCACCCCCAGGAACTTCACCTTCCGGTCNCGTGAGTTTGAACAGATGGAAATGGAGTTCTTTTGCCACCCGGATGANTCACGCCAATGGTACGAGTACTGGCGAAACCGCAGATACCAGTGGTACGTCGACCTCGGAATCACCAGCGACAACCTGATCCTGCGGGACCATGATGCCGACGAACTCTCGCACTACTCCGTCGGCACCGCGGACGTGGAATACGCATTCCCGTTCCTGCCCGACGGCGAATACGGCGAACTTGAAGGAATTGCCCATCGCGGCGACTTCGATCTCCGGAGCCACATGGAAGGCAAGCTCGTCCGCGAGGGCGACGAACTGGTCGTTGAAACCAATGAACACGGACAACCCACGCACCCAGGAAGTGGAAAGGATCTGACCTATTTCAATGACCAGACCCGGGAACGCTTCCTGCCGCACGTGATCGAACCGGCAGCCGGAGCCGACAGGGCCACCCTGGCGTTCCTGTGTGAGGCCTACTGCGAGGATGAACAACCCGATGACAAGGGAGACCTCAAAACCCGAGTTCTTATGAAACTCCATCCCAAACTGGCTCCGGTCAAGGCAGCAGTCTTCCCGCTGATAAAAAAGGAAGGCATGCCCGAAACCGCGGGGCGTCTCTACCAGGATCTCAAGGAAGCCGGCATCGCCTCAGTCTACGACCAGCAAGGTGCCATCGGTCGCCGTTACCGACGGCAGGATGAAATCGGCACCCCCTATTGCATTACAATTGACGGTGACACGGCCACCGACGGCTCTGTCACCCTCCGGGACCGTGACTCGCTTCAGCAGGACCGGATCCCAATCGACACAGTTGTCGCGGAAATCCATGAACGACTCCGCAATTGACCCTCTCACTTTTCCCCTGAGCAACCAGGGCTCGCGCAATGACGCTCGACGAATTCAAGGACACGCTCGGAAGCGACACCCCCCCCAACGACCTCTCCAGGGAACTCCAGGCACTGTGGCTCTCTGTCCACGACGGATGGGAAGCCGGCCACGTTATTGTCCAGGAGATCGAATCGAGTTCGGCAGCCTGGGTGCATGCCCACCTGCACCGCATTGAGGGAGACCTGTCCAACGCCGCATACTGGTACCGTCGAGCNGGTCGCCCGACCTGTGACGCATCACTCGACACCGAATGGGACCAGATTGCCGCAACATTGCTCGAGACCTGACCAGGCAAGCCAAACCGCCCCCTCCACCAGTCCACTCGGAACTGTGATGACTTCCGGAGATTCCACCACCGCCTCGGCTTCGTCACCGCGACTGTTGATCACGCTTTGCACATACAACGAACGCGAGAACATCGAGCGTTTGATACCGGAGTTGCACGACGTCGCGCCCGACGCCGACATCCTGGTCATCGATGACAACTCACCCGATGGAACCGGGGCTTTGGCTGACACTCTCGCCGATGCGGACCCACGGGTCGACGTGCTCCACCGGGCTGGCAAACAGGGACTGGGCACGGCCATTCTGGCGGGGTTTCGCGAGGGGATTTCACGGGGCTACCANCACCTGATCAATCTCGACGCCGACTTCAGTCACCATCCCCGGCATATCCCGGCNATGAGAGCCTTGATGGAGACGACCGACGTTGCCATCGGGTCTCGTTACGTCGAAGGAGGAGGGGTTATTGGATGGAACTGGCGACGTCATGTCATGAGTCGGGGAATTAATCTCTACGCCCGGATGATGCTGGGCCTGCCCTCCCGTGACAACAGTGGCAGTTTCCGCTGTTACACCGTGTCCCAACTGGCTGAACTCGACCTCGACCGATTTCGGGCTCGCGGCTACGCGTTCCAGGAAGAGATCCTCTACCGTCTCAGGCGACTCGGCAGCCGATTCCAGGAAACACCCATCGTTTTCGAGGATCGCAGATTCGGTGAGTCGAAGATCAGTTGGAGGGAGAGCGTTGCCGCGGTCTGGATTTTGTTCCGGCTGGCGATTGACCGTGTGTTTANAGTCCGCGTCCGCCGAGACTGCGGACTCGCTGACACCCCGGCGGAATGATAGGCTGACGGCCATCCTGCTTTGANAGAGCCAACAAGGGGACCGGTCGTTGGCCGACTACATACGCAAACGCCGCACCCTGCACTGGCCCATCACGCTCTCAGCCGCGCTGATGATCCTCAACGTCGCGTTGATGGTCTGCTGGATTGTCCTCTTCGCCCAACTCAATTCGTTCGGCGCGCTCACCGTCGGCACCATAGCCTTCGCGCTGGTCCTGATTGGCCTCTCCTTCTATCTCTTCCTGACAATCAAGGAAATCCAACTCAACCGCAGACAGGCCAATTTTGTCGACAGCGTGACGCACGAACTGAAAACCCCACTCGCCTCAATAAAACTCTACCTCGAAACACTCCAACTCCGGGAACTCGACGTCGCACGCCGGGACGATTTCTACAACACCATGCAGCAGGAATTGATTCGCCTCGACACGCTGATCAACCAACTGCTGGAAGTGGGCCGACTCGACGCCATCGGACACGAATCCGAAACCGAGGACATCCAGTTGGAGCCATTGCTGCGGCGTTGTGCCCTGGCCGCCTGTGCCAAGCACAAGCACGTCGCCCCAGACGTCTTTGAATTCGTTATTCCACCGGTCGTGATACACGCACGGCCGATTGTGCTGGAGATGATTTTCGGCAATCTGTTGGACAACGCCATCAAGTATGGTGCAGAACAACCGGAAGTCCGGGTGGAGGTCTCCACACGAAGCCGCGGCCGTATCCTCACCCAGATCATCGACAATGGAGACGGGATTGCGCCCGAATTGAAGAAGAAGATCTTCCGCATTTTCGTTCGTAGCGGAGAGGAATTGACGCGACGCAAAAAAGGCACCGGGCTCGGCCTCTATATCGTTCGTACNCTGGTCCACACGCTCAAGGGACGAATCCGGGTGCAGGATCGCAGTGACCGTTCCGGAAGCGTCTTTGAAGTCGAGTTGCCGGGGCACGTCGCCGCATGAGGATCCTGATTGTCGAAGATGAAACGGCGCTGGCGGAAGGACTGGCATTCAACTTCCAGCAGGAAGGTTTCCAGGTCGACCTCGCAGAGAATGGAGCAACCGCCCTGGCCCATCTGAAAGACTCCGCCCCCCCCATCGACATCGTCATTCTTGACCTGATGTTGCCAGGCATGAGCGGCTACGAGATTTGCCATGCGATTCGAGAGAANGATGGCAACCTGCCCATCATTGTCCTCAGCGCTCGCACACTCAGCGAGGACAAGGCCCAGGCTTTCGACGCCGGAGCCGACCAATACATGACCAAGCCGTTTGCTCTTCCGGAACTCCTCAGCCGCGTCCGAAACCTCCTTGACCGTCGACAACGACACACCGAACCCGCCAACGACGAAAGTTATGAGTTTGCCAAAGTCTCAGTCGACTTCCTCACCTACCAGATCAACGTCGCCGGCCAGACCCACGACCTGACCAAAACGGAAATGGAATTGCTGAGGTATTTCATCGACAACGAGGGGATCGTGTTGACTCGTCATCAGATTCTTCGGGACGTCTGGGGAGAACCCGGCGCGATCACGACCCGGTCCACCGACAATTTTGTGATGCGACTTCGTCGTATGATCGAACCCAATCCGTCACAGCCTCGCCACATCCTTTCGGTGCGTGGAACCGGCTACCGGTTTGTGGCGAGTCCGTCACCAGTCGNGGGCAACTGAACCCCCGTCAGGGAACAATCTCGCTCACTGGCGGCAACGGGGGCTGTTCTCNCTGGCGGTATGCCCGGNCCTGCAAAGCCAGGCGACGACGGACGGACGCGTCAACCGCGTCAGGGGCCCCCAGGGCCCCCTCTGCTGCAACCAGCGCCCGGGANAATTCGCCAGCCGACGCACGCGCCAATCCGAGCAATTCCTGGCTACCAACGTGGTTCCGGCCGGACCGTTCCTGCAGTTCNTCCGCCCAATCCAATGCCTGGGCGANCCGCTGTCCGGTGACCCCCGANCCGATTCGCACCTGGGNCAACGCGTGGTACACGGCCAATCCCAGGGCCCTGTTGGATTCCTCGAACGCCTGGGTTTCACGCAAGGCCAATGACAATCCGTGATGCGCTTCGGCCAGTGTCTCATCCAGGGCAAGGCTCCGCCGAAAATGCGTGATTGCCGAACGGGTTCGCCCCATCTGGCGATCCACCTCCCCCAGCATGCACACCGCCTGGGAATGTGCTGGCTCGCGTTTGATCGCCTCGCGAAAATGNTTTCCCGCGACTTCCAACAGGGCGCGATTTGTCCGACTCGTGGCCTCTTGGACACGGATGACACCGAGGTTGTAATGGACGTCAGGATTTCCCGGGCGAATCTCGCGTGATGCTTCAAGATGGCCGACCGCTTCCTCGGACTGCCCCAGCGCCAACTTCGCCATCGCCAAGTGATATTGCAGGTACGCATCCCTGGGATGTCGCCGTTNAGCCTCCAACAGGTCTGACAGGCCCTGCCCATGCCGTCCCGATNCGATCCGTGACACCCCACGATACACGTAAGACTTGTAAACGTCCGGTTGCAGACGAATCGCCATGTCCGCCTGGGCCATTGCCTCGTCGAATTGATTCCCGTTGATCAACGTCCGGGCCAATTCGTTGCGAGCGGACACACTGCCGGGNACGTGTTTTACAACNGCCCGGGCCATCTCGAGTTCACCGACTTCCCCCTCTTGGANACGGTGATTTTCCGTGACGTACAACGCCGCGACCACACCTGCCAGTCCGAACCACCCCAGCCAATGCCGCCAACCGGTCGCCTCCGAGACCGACGATGTTGTGTTGACCTGGCCTCCCGAGTCCCCCACGCCCAGCGATTGCCGCGTTGACGCTTCGCGAACCTTCCAGATGAACCCATCGAAATAAAAATGCAACAAGCTGGATGTCGCGATGATCCCGTACAACAGGTTGCGTAACTGCTCGGATGAAACCCGGTCGACAACGATACTCAAGCTACCGTACGCCAAAACCAGGCCGACATAGAGGCCAATCCACAGCCCGACCAATGATCCGCTGTTCCGGAACAGAAAACGGGTCAGTGCCCCCACGCCGGCACCCGAGTCGACTCGACGGCGATTGAAAGACCAGACGATGGCCAGGTACTGGATATCGTGAAATATCTCGAACATCGCGATCCCCAACACGAGATTCGTCAGACTGACATTGCAATACCAGAAGAAGGAGAACGACATAACCAGCAACAGCCACTTGCCGCCGCTGACGGGCTGGGCACGCATCGTTCGCCAGGCCAATTGGCCCAAGGCCATCACCGTCACCACCAATGTGACGCCGTCCCAACACTGTCTCATACCAGCGACCGGCACTTCCCAGTTCACCGGCAAACCCGCCTGGTATGCCATCCCGAGAAATTCACCCACCCGGCGAGGACTATGCAAAACCGCGGCACCAAACCAACTGATGCACAACCCCCAGTCCAGCCACCTCGCGCCCCACCCACCGCCACCGCTCTTGGCATCATAGATTCGAGCAAACCCATAAGTTTGCATCAGAAAATGCCACACCCCCCACACCAACACGACCAATTTCATCCCCACCAATTGATCGAAGAAGAACATCCCGCACACCGGCACCAGAACCAGTGGGACGAGGACGAATCGCCACCGGAATCGGCGGAACAATTCGCGATCCCCGTACGCCCTCAACAAGCCCGGCAGGTGATGCCCCAATGCACCGAAGGCCAACACCCAGAACAGGATCCGTTCGCCACTCACCTGCCCCGAGACCAAGATACCCAGGGGGAGAACCAGCACCGGAGTGGCCAGGAACAGCATCAGGTCGCGCGCCGGCCCCAGGATCCAACGAGACCGCGACCGGGGCGAATCGTCTGTCGAATGCGTTGGATTCGCCTCGGTCGCCATGGACGCCCTGCCTGTCTCGCCAATCGTCCCCACCAGAACGAATCCGGACTGGTTCAGTGTACTTCTTGCAGACGGCACACGGCAATATGGCCCTGGCTCACGTCAAGAGAAGTTCGCCTCTCAAAGAATATGACACAAGTGTGACAAGGAATTGACCATCTGACGACACTTTCAACCGAACCAGACACTATAATCCTCGCCGCTGCGTTGAGACTCTTTCGGCCCTTCTAACGAGACTGTGATGACAACTTCGACCCCAGGTGGCACGACAATGCCATCCTCCGACGCCACTTCAGTCAGCCACGACGTGGCCAACACCGGGGGCCTTGGCTCCGTGGCGGCCCCCACGGCAACAAGCCTCGCCGGACGATTCCCCAACGGGATCAACTGGACCAATGCGATCTGGCTGGCCGCCATGCACGCTGGAGCCATCGCGGCTTTCTGGTTCATCTCGTGGCAGGCCGTCGTCATGTTTGTCGTCTTCTATTACGCCACGGGCTGCTTCGGTGTCACGCTGGGTTATCACCGTCAAATGACACACGGCAGCTACCAGACAATCGCTCCAGTACGCGCATTCCTGACCCTGTGCGCCATGCTTTCCGGCCAGGGAAGCCCGTTGTTCTGGATCGCAACACACCGCAAACACCACGCACACTCCGACGGTGCCGAGGACCCACACACACCCAACCACGGTTTCTTGTGGTCACACGTCCTCTGGCTGCAACCGCGGGATACCGCCGCAGGTCTCAAGGCGCATTTCGAGAGATGGGCTCCCGATTTCTACCGCAGTCGCCTCCAACGATTCCTGCATGCCACGTACGGACCATTCTTGTTCCTGTCGGGTGCAGCTTTCTTTGCGATCGGCGAGATCGCCTGGGGCTTGGGACTCTCGGTCTTTCTCTGGGCAATGTGCCTGAGAATCGTTGTCGTCTACCACGTGACCTGGTTCGTCAACTCGGCAACTCATGTCTGGGGGTATCGCAACTACCACACGACCGATCGCTCTCGCAATCTCTGGTGGGTTGGCCTTCTTGCCTTTGGAGAAGGATGGCACAACAACCACCACGCCCACCAAAGAATGGCACGGCACGGCCACAAACCGTGGGAATTTGACCTGACCTACAACATCATTCGGGTCATGAAACTCTTCGGTCTGGCCACCGAGGTTGTCGACGCCCTGCCCAACACCGACGACGCACAACTGCAACGCAAAGATTCCGGCAGCAATGTGCCAAGAGCCGCCTGAACCGCGTCCGCCCTACCCGACTCCACAAGCCGATGCTGTGTTAGTCGTGGCTGTGCTCTTCGCCGGGAAACGCCCCGGTTCGAACGTCCTCGGCGTAGTGAGACACCGCCTCCAGGACCTGTGATCGCAGGTCGGCATACCGCTTGAGAAACTTGGGGTTGAAACCGTTGCCCAGGCCCAACATGTCCTGGTTGACCAGGACCTGGCCGTCACACCCTCCGCCAGCACCGATTCCGATTGTCGGAATCGACAACTCCTGGGTGATTTCGTCAGCAATGCCTCGCGGGATCAACTCCAGGACCACCGCGAACGCGCCGGCCTCTTCGGCTGACCGGGCGTCAATCCGCAGACGTTCCTCATCCCGTTGGATCCGAGACATCCCCCCCAACATTCGGATCGACTGAGGTTTCATCCCAACGTGGGCGATCACCGGAATATCCGCTCGACTCAACGCCCGTATCGTCTCGGCCTGATATTCTCCGCCCTCCAACTTGACCGCCGATGCACCGGTCTCTTTCAGAATACGGCCTGCATTTGTGATCGCCTGTTCCGGACTCACCTGGAAACTCATAAACGGCATGTCGACAACAACCAATGCGTTCCGAGTGCCACGAACCACCATTTTGGCGTGGTAAATCATCTCATCCAGAGTCACCGGCAATGTCGTGTCGTGCCCCTGGACCACCATCCCAACAGTGTCACCGACCAGAATGGCGTCCACACCCGCTTGATCGAATAGGCCAGCCCACAAAGCGTCATAAGCCGTCAACATCACCAGACGACGCCCTTCGGCCTTGGCTGCCACAAAACGTGGCACCGTCATCAATCGGCCTTCATTCGCCGCGTCTGCCATCACCCAAAACCTCTTGCCAGCCCAAAACAGGCCGTGTCCAATTCCAATGCCGTGTCCATCGAGTATCTCGTTCGACACTCAACTTACAAGTGCGGCAGGATTGATCGTATCGAAACGATACACGTGTTGCGGAACGATACTGACTGAAAAGCTGTGTCCGAATACTGCAAAAATAAAAGGCGCACCACAAGTCGTTGATTTTTCGTAGGTTGCGGAATCATGCCCCTGCATTCGGCACAATTGGCACACCAAGTGCAATTACCAATGACCGTCGAGGTGGAACAGCGTTGGCCCGCACTTGTCCACCCCGCATACGGAGCGTTTCGGGTGACTTGGAGTTGCCCGGAACGCTTCTTTTTTTTGATTCCCTAGCGAGTTGTTTACCGTCTCGCGTAACCAACGCCCGGACCGCTTGACGCAACGGCCACCGGAGGCCTAGGGTGCATCGCCTCGACACGGGAGCACCCCATGGCCACGCCAACCCCAACCCAGCACTCAGCCCCCCTCCTGAACGGGGATGACTCTGCTGGTGGCCGGAGCGGAATGTCGCGAGTGCGATATCTTGTCGTATTCGTTTCGATGCTCATGGCGGTCCTGCTCTACCTGGACCGATTCTGCGTTTCCTTCGCAGCGGATTACATCCGGGAAGACCTCGAAATCAGCCAAAATGCTGTGGCATGGATGTTCAGTTTTTTCTTCTGGTCATATGCCCTGGCCCAGGTCCCATCCGGTTGGCTGAGCGATCGTTACGGATCGCGAATCATGCTGTCGCTCTACATTGTCAGTTGGTCATTGTTCACACTCCTGACCGGAGTCGTTTCGGGACTCATCGGCTTGTTGATCATGCGATTGGCCTGCGGACTTGGACAGGCCGGAGCCTATCCAACAAGTGCATCGGTCGTGAGCAAATGGATTCCACTGACCGGTCGTGCCGCTGCCAGTTCCATCGTCGCCTTGGGTGGCCGATGCGGAGGTGCTATTGCCCCAACACTGACGGCCCTGTTGATGGTCACGCTTGTTCCTGTTTCTGAAGACGGTACGACAGAACGGTTGACCCCTCCCGACCTCAGTGCGCCCCAGCACCTTTGTTCTTTGTTGTACCCAGAAACGCAGAACACAAAGGAGACGAATTCGCCAACGTTTCTCGCCTCTTCAAACATCAGCAAGCTGCTCAGTGATTCCGACAGGATTTACTTTCAGTCACTCGCAACCAAACACAGGCGTGACAACGCCAGCCACGAGCAATCGCCAACCGCTTCTGGAGCACCAGGAGAACCTGATTTTCCCGCCGAAAAAAAAGTCACCCTTATAGCGGCCTTCAATTCCCTGGTGGAGAGTCCCGAGTTTTTCAAAAAGGACGTTCACGCTGCGATCGACCTTGCGAGGGAAGGCGAAACGCTCAAAACCCTCGCCTCAACCGGCACCCCCTTGACCGAACAACAAAATCGTCGCCTGAACCGGCTCATTCTGGAAGCAACCTTTCCCGACAACATCCGCAAAATGTATGTCGATGGCTGGCGTCCGGTGATGTATTTCTACGGTGCGATTGGTTTCCTGGTTGCGGGGCTTTATTGGGTGGTCGTGAGGAATCATCCTTCCGAACATCCGCGATGCCATCCCCGGGAATTGGCATTGATTGACGAGGGTCGCAACACAACCCCCGACGCCAAGCATGTTGCCGACGGAGGTGCCCCGGTCATTCAGTTGATCAAGAGTTTCAGCATGTGGTGCGACTGCTTCATGCAGACGGGCACCAACATCGCCTGGGTATTTCTGGTCACGTGGTTGCCCCGATACCTGCGAGACGTCCACGAGGTTCCTATTGAACAGAGGGGCCTTCTGGCGGGAATTCCATTGGCCGCGGGCGTCGTTGGAATGCTCATGGGCGGAAAGGCCACCGACATCCTGACAACTCGTGTCGGCCTGAAATGGGGCCGCCGACTGCCGTTATTTGCGACCAAGATTAGTGGCGCCGTCGCGTACGGATGCTGCTTGTTTTTCTCAACCCTCCCGGAAACGTCACTATACAACTCTGCTGTGAGCTACACCGTCTGCTTCTGCGTGGTGTCGTTCTCAGTCGATTTTGGCAATCCCGCCAACTGGGCCTTCAAGCAGGATGTCGGCGGCCGTCATGTTGGATCGGTTCTCGGCTGGGGCAACATGTGGGGCAACCTCGGTGCTGCCATCAGCCCGTTGATCTACGACGCCGTGCTGGGCGAACAACCGGCATTGTCCGACTGGAACAACATGATGATGATTTGCCTTGTAGCGTTTGTTCTCTCGGGACTTTGCGCCCTGGGCATCGATGCCACAAAGCCGATCGTTCCTGAAGAGGCACCATAGGGTGACGCGTGCCGATTGGTCCCGCACCGTCGGCCGGCGATCCACCACGGCACCAGAGACACACGGGCACGTGCCACGTCAGTTGTATGCCGCTCCCGGCTTGACTATGTTCGCTGGTCACCTGTTGCCATCCGCAAGATCTCCAAGGAGACCACGTCCGTGGCAGAGCGAGTTGTAATCATCGGATCCGGCCCGGCCGGTTGGACAGCTGCCATCTATGCGTCTCGAGCCAGCCTTGACCCGCTGGTCATCGAAGGTGCGATAACAGAGGACAACCGGCAGCGAGGGACCCTTCCGCTCGGACAACTGGCACTCACGACCGAGGTAGAGAATTACCCCGGCTTCCCCAGCGGAGATCTGTCGGCGTATCTTGACAACTCGATCGCCGAAGACAAACGGCGTTACATGGCGCCTCATGCCGGCGAGGGCGTCAGTGGCCCCGAATTGATGGAGTTGATGCGGCAGCAGGCCGCGAATTTCGGCACGCGGATCCAGACCGATGACGTCGTCTCGATTGACCTCTCCTCACACCCGTTCCAATTGACCACGCTAGATGGCACACAAATCGAAGCCCTTTCGGTGATCGTCGCCACCGGCGCCCGCGCCAACTATCTTGGCCTGGAGAGTGAGGACCGGTTCAAGAACGCCGGGGTATCAGCGTGTGCCGTTTGTGATGGCGCTCTCCCACGTTTTCGTGACAAGCCCCTGGTTGTCGTCGGTGGAGGCGACAGTGCCATGGAGGAAGCCACCTACCTGTCAAAATTCGCGTCCCGCGTCCACATCGTTCACCGTCGCGACACGTTCCGCGCCAGCAAAATCATGGCCGAACGCGTCCTGGAGAACGAAAAAATCCAGGTCGAATGGAACTCGGTCGTCCAGGAAGTCTTGGGGACCGACCAGGACGGTGTCACCGCAGTGACCATCCGCAGCACCGAAGACGAGAGCAAAACCACCGACCTCGAGGCGTCGGGCTACTTTGCAGCAATCGGGCACACTCCCAACACGGATTTCCTCGACGGCCAACTCCAAACCAACGAGGCTGGATACGTTGTCTGGACAAAAGCCGGACGCACCAACACCAGCGTCGACGGTGTCTTTGCCGCCGGCGATGTTGCCGACGACTATTATCGCCAGGCGGTCACTGCAGCCGGCACGGGATGCATGTCCGCGCTGGACGCAGAACGTTGGCTAGCTGCCAATGGTTTCGAGTAGCCCGGACCCGCCAGTATGACTCGCGACCCGGCCTGGTTGGCAGACGACCTGGAGGGGCTGAAACGAAGCCACCTGTTGCGCCCACGTCGGCTCGTGAAATCGCTGGGGCCTGGCCGCAGCCTGATAAACGGCCGGGAACTGGTTGATTTCTCCACCAATGATTATCTCGGCCTCGCACGTGACACGCGGCTGACCCGCGCTTCAGCCGACGTTCCCACTGGCGCAGGGGCCAGTCCTCTCGTCACCGGGCGTTCCGAACAGTACTGCCAACTCGAACAGGACATTGCGGACTTTGAGGGAACCGAATCCGCAATCCTGTTCCCATCGGGATTTGCCGCCAATCTCGGAACTGTCGCAGCGCTGGTTGGACCCGGCGACACAGTCTTCAGCGACCGGCTCAACCACGCGAGCCTGATCGACGGTTGCCGGCTCAGCGGTGCCAGGCTACGAGTCTACCAACAGGACTCACTTGACCATCTCAACCAACAACTGGCGGCTTCGGCCAGTTCCACTCGACGACTGATCGTTACCGACGGCCTGTTCAGCATGGATGGCACTGTCGCCCCGCTGGACACGCTGTGCGACCTGGCCGAAACCCATGACGCCATGCTGCTCGTCGATGAAGCTCATGCGACGGGAGTCCTGGGTGACACCGGCCGAGGCACATGCGAATTCCTCGGCGTCGAGGACAGAGTCACGCTTCGGATTGGGACGCTCAGCAAAGCCGTCGGCGCCGCGGGCGGGTTTGTCGCCGCCAGCACCCCTCTTGTCGATTTTCTCTGGCACCATGCTCGCACCCAGGTATTCTCGACAGCAATCCCTCCGGCCACCTGTGCTGCGGCATCGGCTGGCTTGTGCCTGATCAAAGACAACAAGCCNCTGCGGCAGCATCTTCAACAACTCGCCACACGNCTCCGGAACCACATCNCCCGGTTGGGACTCGACACNCCTTCGACCNCCGGCCCCATNGTCCCAATCATCCTCGGAGATTCGNGCGTGGCTGTCTCCACCTCNGACCGGCTGNTTGAGAGTGGNTTTTTTGTCCCGGCCATTCGCCCNCCAAGCGTCCCNGCCGACACCGCCCGACTGCGAATCAGTCTCTCGGCCGCCCACACCGAGGCAGACATCGACCGGCTGGCCGATTCTCTAGCCAAAAGCGTCTCCCCGGAGTTGACCGCACGTGGATAACGCATCGCCACAACCAAGCCGCGACGGATTCGCCGATGAATANCCGTTTGAATCACACCGACTCAACNTGGACGGTGTCGGCTACAACTATGTCGACGANGGCGAGGGACCGGTCGTATTGATGGTCCATGGAAACCCNACATGGAGTTTNGCCTGGCGGGCTTACATCCGTGAGTTGTCCAGCGATCATCGTGTGATTGCCGTCGACCATGTTGGCTGCGGATTCTCTGACAAGCCCGCCGATTATCCGTATTGCCTGGACCAACATGCCACCAATCTGCTCGCACTGGTTGACCATCTNGGCCTGAACCAGATCACACTGTGCGGCCACGACTGGGGCGGGGCGATTGGGATGACCGCAGCGACCCGCCGCCCGNCCCAGTTTTCTCGTTTCATNCTCGCAAACACCGCAGCCTTCCGCTCCNNGAAGATTCCACTNCGAATTTCCGTGTGCCGGNCNCCNATTCTTGGCGCGATGGGGGTTCGTGGCCTCAACCTGTTCTCCATTGCTGCGATGCGGATGGCAGTCGCCGATTCCTCCCGCCTGTCTGCNGCCGCTCGNGCCGGGTATCTCGCACCGTATGACAACTGGGAACACCGTGTTGCCATNCACCGATTTGTTCAGGACATTCCATTGCGANCGAGCCACCCCAGCTACCANACACTGCTGGACACTGAAAACGGNCTCGCTCAATTCACCGGGCACCCCGTGTTGTTGACATGGGGAGAGCGGGACTGGTGTTTCACCACCGAGTTTCTTGACGAATTCGAACGCAGGTTCCCCTCGGCCCGCACCCTCCGCTTCGCCGATGCTGGGCATCTGCTGTTCGAAGAAGTCCCGGACCAGGTCCTGGCCGGGATCAGGAAGTTCCTGGCCGACTTCCCGCTAGACGGCTAGGCCACGGTTCCGACTGTTGGCCTTGGTGCCCGCTGGCGATACGCCTCGTATTCGTCAACCGTGTATTCGGTGAGTTGCTTGTTGACCCGAATTTCGATTCGGGTCAATTCGTCACCCTGTTCACGGGTCACAAAAGTGAAGGCCCGCCCCTTGTCATCCGACGTCATGCGGCCTGTACGTCCAATCCGGTGAATGTAATCGTCGTGGTACTCCGGTATGTCGTAATTGACGATGTGGGACACCGCACTGACGTCAATCCCCCGCCCGGCAACATCCGTCGCAATCAACAACCGGATCTGTCCTTCGCGGAATCTCTTCAGAGCCCGTTCTCGCTTCGATTGCGGCAGATCGCCGTGCATCACGCCCACATTCTTCAACCCTCCGGCGAACCGGCGATACAACGAATCGGCCCCCCGCTTGGTTCGGGTGAACACGATCACCTGGTTAGGCAATTCCTGGCCGAGCAACCGGACCAGCAAGCCGAATTTCCGATCCGGATCAACAGTGCAGAAAAACTGGTCAATCGAATCCACCGCGACGGCGTCACCCGAGAGATCCACCCGGTCGGCGTTCTTCATGTATTTCTTGGCTAGCCGCTCGACCGATGGTGGCAGCGTGGCCGACAGCAACAACGTCTGGCGTTCCGTGGGGCACCGGCGGAGAATGTCGCGGATTTCCGGTTCGAACCCAATGTCCAGCATGCGGTCCGCTTCATCCAACACCACGATTCTCAGATTGTCNAAGACAAGATGCCCGCGATTGTTGAGATCCTTCACGCGGCCCGGCGTCCCAACCGCGAGTTGGACACCACGGTCCAGTTGGCGGATTTGCCGGTCCATATCGCGTTGNCCGACAAAACAGGACACGCGGACCGGTGACGTATAAGCCAGTCGCTCGGCCTCGCTCTTCACCTGNTCGGCCANCTCCCGGGTCGGTGCCAGAACCAGAGCCTGGGTGNNTGGTTTTTCGTGGTCAATCGCCTCCAGGATCGGCAAAACAAATGCCGCCGTCTTCCCCGTTCCCGTGTGGGCCTGGCCGGTGCAATCGCGGCCAGTCATCGCCTTGGGAATAAAGGAAGCCTGGATTGGGCTGGGTTTCTCGAAGCCGACATGTGCCAGCGCCTCGAGTGTCCCTTCGCTGAGCCCCATTCCCTCAAAGGTCGCTGCCTGGGTTTCGGTTCCCTTCGAACCGCCAGTGGTGTCCGCGTGTTCCTGTTCGCTCACAATTCCCGTCTTCCCATTTCTTCTGATCTTTTCACGCGACGGCCTTTTTTTCCGTCGTCTTCCCGCTGCCTTGGACCACAGCCCTGTCGCTTCGTCGACCAGCACCGCTTCGTCCGCAGCACCGAGCGACCAGCTGCTCGTCCAAGTGGGGCGGCGGTCAGTTCGGGGGCTTGATAGCAGCCCTACCGCAGACTCTGCAAAAAAGCTTAGCTCATGCCACTGGGTCGGTCAATCTCTGTCAGTCGCTCCAGCCTCGCCAACGCCATTCGTTGCGTCATTCGGCGCAACCGCTGGCTCAGAAGTGACTTCCGCCCCAGCCGGCGGCCCCAGCAGGCGTTCCAGGTCCTCTCGTCCCAGTTCCTCCTGCTCGACAAGCGCCTCGGCCAACTGTTCGAGCGATTCCCGGGAGTCATTGAGCATCTGGAAGGCTCGCTGGGAGGCTGCTTCCAGAAACACCTGAACCTCCTGATCGATCACGTGTGCCGTTTCCTCGCTGAATTCACGCTGTTCGTGATACTCCTTACCGAGGAAGGGCTGATCCGTCGCATGACGAAACGCCACCGGACCAATCCGTTCACTCATCCCCCAATGACCAACCATTCTTCGTGCAATTGACGTGGCTCTCCTCAGATCGTCCTCGGCACCCGCTCCATACTCGTCAAAAACGATTTTTTCAGCACTCCGACCACCCAACATCATCACCAATTGAGCATGCAGGCGACTTTCGCCGACGTGGTACAACTCCTCCTCGGGCAACAACTGTGTCACGCCCAGTGCGGGACCACGCGGAATCACGGTCACCTTGTGCACCGTGTCCACCTCGGGCAACTGCCACGCCAGCAACGCGTGCCCCGCCTCGTGGTAAGCCGTCCGCCGCCTCTCGTCCTCACTGAGAACTTCCTCGCGTTTGGGCCCCATCAAGACGCGATCGTGTGCGTAGTCGAAATCCTCGCGAGTGACCCGTGTTCGTTCCGACCGCGCCGCACTCAAGGCCGCTTCATTGACCAGGTTTTTCAGTGCCGCCCCGGACAATCCTATCGTGACACCTGCCACCACACCGAGATCCACGTCGTCGGACAGCGGGACCCGACGGCAGTGCACTTTCAGAATGGCCTCACGCCCGTCTTTGACCGGCCGGTCGATTGTGATGTGCCGATCAAACCGGCCAGGACGCAACAGGGCCTCGTCCAANACATCCGGGCGATTGGTGGCAGCCAATACGATGACCGCGTCACTGCGGTCAAACCCGTCCATCTCACTGAGAATCTGGTTGAGCGTCTGCTCACGTTCGTCGTGGCCCCCGCCGAACCCTGCNCCCCGCATTCGACCAACCGCGTCGATCTCATCGATGAAAATAATACACGGCGAATGCGTGCGTGCGGTGCGAAACAGGTCTCGTACCCGGCCCGCTCCGACTCCGACAAACATCTGGATGAATTCCGATCCGTTGATCGAGAAGAAGGGAACACCCGCCTCTCCGGCCGTCGCTCTCGACAGCAACGTCTTGCCGGTACCCGGCGGCCCCTTGAGCAGTACGCCACGTGGTATCTCGGCACCGAGCTTCTGGTACCGTTCAGGAGATTTCAGGAATGACACAACCTCCTGCAACTCCAGCTTGGCCTGTTCCATGGCCGCCACNTCGTTGAACNTNGTNGTCTGTGCCGCCGGTTCAAACCGTCTCGCCGGACTCTTGGCAAAATTCCCGAGCATGCCTCCGCCCATGGAATCACCAGACCGCCGCATCAAGAACCAGAAGCCCAGGACAAAAACCAGCGGAATCAACAACCAGACGGCGACCTGGGTNCCCATTCCCACCGACGTCCGATCGGCCGTCACGTCCACCCCCTGGGACTCAAGNCGGTCAAGCAACGCTGNGTCACGCATGCCAACCGACGGCAAAACCGTGTTGAAACGCAGGTCGCTTCCGTCCGNAGGGTATTGTTTTTCGAGGCCGGNATCGGCNCCGGGCGTTTCAGCAAATTCGCCGGTNACGATCTCTCCGTGAAACCGTACNGACTTGAGATTTGGCTTGTCCATCTCCGACCGAAACTGGCTGTAGNTGATTGTCTGTCCGAAATTCGACGGAGAACGTAGCCAGGACCACCAGAACAACATGCCCAACATCAACACAACAACCAGCCACGGAAATGACCCTCCGGACCGTCGGCCCGTTTCGTCCTCCGAAGACGGCCGTCGGCCACCCAGTCCCGGCGGCGTTTTGCGATCGGCCTCACCGCCACCTGGCTGCTTGGGGAATCCGCCCGAAGGCCTCTCGTTGCGAGGCTGCCCCTCAGGCGAAGAAGGCGACGATTCAGACATCACATTGACTGCCGGCCAAACCCAGTGATTTCAGCGCACTGCTGAAGACTACACAAGGACACCGAAACTGACAATCGGCCTCCTGCAACACGAATCAACCGGTCAACCCGTAACGCACGATGCACCAGATCGCCGCCACGCCGTCCCGCCAGCCAATTTTCTTGCCCTGGTCGTAGGTCCGACCGGAATAACTGATTGACATCTCGAAGATNCGATATCGTTTCCGTGCCACCCTGGCCGTGATCTCCGGTTCGATNCCAAAACGTGANTCCCGGAGCAGTGGCCCGACTTCGTCGAGAACNTCCCGTCGGAACACCTTGTAGCAGGTCTCCATATCCGTCAGATTCAGGTTCGTGAAGCAGTTGGAGAGCGTGGTCAGAAACCGGTTTCCCATGTAGTGCCAAAAATACAGGACACGGTGAGGACGGTCTCCCAGGAAACGACTCCCNTAAACCACGTCGGCGTCATCGTCGATTATTGGCTTGATCAAACGAGGATACTCGGCCGGGTCATATTCCAGGTCGGCATCCTGGACCACCACGATATCGCCTGTGGCTTTGGCAAACCCGGTCCGCAAAGCGGCTCCCTTGCCCCGATTCACCTCGTGCCTCTCCAGGACAACCCGGTTCGANTCGTCATCCTCCCAATCAGTGGCAATCGACGCCATCACTTCTGCAGTCGAATCAACACTGCAATCGTCCACCAGGATCATTTCTTTCCGGACCGGGACTTCAGCCACACGTTCCACCAGGTCGCGCAACGTCCCCTCTTCATTGAACACCGGGATCACGACCGAAAGNAGCAGGTCGTCCGGAATNACGTAGAACCCCAATTGACGACAGGCGGTGGCTCCCAGTTGTGATTCCAGCGNTTTGAGCCACTGGCTGGAATACGGTTTGGCTTCGCCGGAACCGAGCACGACAACACATCTCTGGACTGGACAGTGCCCCGACCAGTTCGGGGCCGCGGAGAAATTGTGCCTGGAGACCAATAGCCCCCAGGACACTCTACGCAATCATTGAACCGAAATGTTGGGTTGTCAAACACCGTTCACCACTCGGGTGGAACGCTCTCGACACTGCGTTAGACTTGCTTTGACAACGCCTGCCCCGCCATCNCATTTTTCTCAAAGCGATCCAGCATGACTGACCAACTGACAGTGCTCACCGATGTGGACGAGAGAATCTGGCTCGACACACACCGGATCGAGGGGCCACCGGAACCCACTCCATCCGGAACCCACAACAGTCCGTCGATCGACAAATGGACCATCCGGGGAGGGCCAGGCGACGGAATTGATGTGGTGGACGTCGACAACGGACGTTTTTCGGTTTCGATCCTTCCCACCCGGGGTATGGGCCTCTGGAAGGCCCGCTACGATGCCCTGGATCTCGGTTGGCGATCACCGGTCCGGAGGCCCGTCCACCCGGCGCTGGTCCGTCCAGGCGACAATGGCGGGTCCGGTTGGTTGTCGGGTTTCAATGAACTCCTCGCCCGCTGTGGCCTCGCTTCCCACGGCCCTCCAACCACCGACGCNGNNAATGGCCAAACCACGACATTGCACGGAAACATCGCAAACCTCCCCGCCCACCGGGTCACCGCCGGCATCCACGCCGACGGCGAGTTGTGGGTTCGCGGCGAAGTGGACGAAACATCACTTTTNGGNCCATGTCTTCGACTGGACTCGAAANTGTCCACNCGGCCTGGATCCAACCGACTGACACTNCACGAGTCGGTCACCAACTTGGCCAGCGGCACCGCGGAATTTGAATTGCTCTACCACACCAATATCGGCCCNCCCCTGCTTGAACCCGGTTCAAAAATCGCGGCACCGGCACGACGTGTCATCCCCAGCAGNTCCCACGCGGCATCCGGCATCAACCACTGGAACGTCTTTGCAGAACCGCAAACCGGTTACGCCGAAGAATGTTTTTTCCTTGAACTTGCAGCTGACCAGCAAGGAAAAACGCTCGTGTTGCTACACGACGCCGATGCCTGCCAGGGAATCGCATTGGAGTTTTCGGTGGAANCACTCCCTTGCTTCACACTCTGGAAAAACACAGTCGGTGAGGCAGATGGCTACGTCGCCGGAATCGAACCGTCAACTGACCTCCCGAACCCGCGGCAGTTTGAACGCGAAAAGGGGCGGCTGATGACACTCGAGCCCGGACAAACATGGACAGCCACAATCGAACTCGTGGCCCTCGTAGGCAACGACGAGGTTGCACAACAACTCAAGCGAATCTCGGACATGACNCCCCCGGAGGGCATTCANCTCTGTCCGAGCCCGCTGGAGAGCCACAGTGCAACAACGTGACCACCACCCGGACTAGCCCCCCCCGTGCCACGTTTGCTATCATCCACNCNTCGACNAAAGACAACGATTCGGCTTGGTTTTCGGCGGACGTGTTGTCCGCCCCACCGGAACATCACCNCAGTTCTCTGGCGACGCCCGCCGCACTGCCCTCACGCGGCACCCCCGTCGACGGATCTCAACGGCCGATGTCGGCCACGAACGGACCCCACTCATGGTTAATCGCAACCTCATTCGCGAATTCGGTGTTACTGACGAGGAACTCGAACAGGCATTTGGNGAGTCACTCAAGGACATTGACACCACAACAGGAAACATGGATGCGATCTACAACACCGCATCCGATTCCTACGAACTCAACACAATCATCGAGGGGACCGTACTGAGAGTCGAAGGCGACGATGTGTTGATCGACATCGGCTACAAGAGTGAGGGCATGGTTCCGGTCGAGGAATTTCGCGAGGAAGATGAACTGCAAATTCCTGACGCCGGAGCCAAGGTTTCGGTGCTCCTGGAAGAGATCGAAGACGAATTTGGATTGATCATCCTNTCCAAGAGGAAAGCCGACCGGATTCGTGAGTGGGAAGAGGTTATCGAGAACCACTCCGAAGACGACATCGTCACAGGTGAAGTNCTCCGAAAGATCAAGGGAGGCCTACTGGTCAACATCGGTGTCAATGTCTTCTTGCCGGCCAGCCAGGTGGATATCCGGCGACCACACGACATCGGAGCGTTCGTTGGGCAGGAGATCCAATGTGTCATCCTCAAGATCGATGAGGCTCGCCGAAACATCGTCGTTTCGCGNCGCAAGCTGATTGAAGAAGAACGAAACAAGATGAAAGAAGCGCTGATGTCCGACATCAGCGAGGGCGAACTCCGGACCGGAACAGTCAAGAACATCGCAGACTTTGGCGCGTTCGTGGACCTCGGAGGCATAGACGGCCTGCTCCACATCACCGACATGAGNTGGGCCCGGATCAATCACCCCTCGGACATGGTCAAGATCGAGGAAGAAATCGAAGTGATGATCCTCAACATCGACCGCGAAAAAGAAAAAATTGCCCTTGGGCTCAAACAAAAGACGCCCAGCCCATGGGAAGGAATCGAAGACAAATTCCCGGTCGAATCTCGTGTCACTGGAGAAGTGGTGAACGTGATGACCTACGGTGCCTTCGTGAAACTCGAAGATGGCATCGAGGGCCTTGTCCACATCAGCGAAATGTCCTGGACCAAGCGAATCAATCATCCCACCGAATTGGTCAATATCGGCGATGAAGTCGAGGTTGTCGTCCTGGGAATCAACCAGGACAAAAAAGAGATTTCACTGGGAATGAAGCAGACCACTCCCAACCCCTGGGACGATGTCGCNGCCAAGTACCCACCCGGCACCACGGTCGAAGGAACCGTGCGGAACCTCACCAATTACGGTGCCTTCGTCGAACTTGAAGAAGGTGTCGACGGCCTCCTCCATGTCAGTGACATGTCCTGGACGCGAAAAATTGGCCATGCCAGCGAATTGCTGGAAAAAGGCGACGCAATCACTTGCCAAGTCCTCACCGTNGACGAGGAACGACGTCGTATTGCACTNGGCCTCAAGCAACTCGAGGAAGATCCTTGGGAAACCGATATTCCCGAACGNTTCGCCCCCGGAAGCACGGTCCACGGCGAAGTCACCAAGGTCACCAACTTTGGGGTGTTCATCCAACTCGAATCCAATCTCGAGGGGCTNTTGCATATCTCGGAATTGGCCGACTACAAGGTCGAAGACCCCGAGGATGTTGTCCAGGTCGGNGAAAATCTCGAAGTNCGNGTTTTGAGAGTCGATACAGAAGAACGCAAAATTGGTCTCTCGCGACGCCTGGATATCGATCCCGAAGAGCTCATCCGCGAGGCCGAAGCGGCAGACGCCGCGTCCGCGGCCGCCAAAGAAGACCTCCGAGGGGGTACCGGCNCCAGNTCTGGCCCNCTCTTCCAACTCGGTGCCGATGGGCAACCAGCCGAAGCTACCGACGNTGACGCTGAAGAGGGATCCGGCGGCGAACCAGAAACCGCTGAAGACGCCGGGGACGAAGCCGAGGAAGCAACCGACGACGAAGCAGGGACTTCTGAAGACGCCGAGGAAGAANCNGACGACGANGCGGAAANNGCTGAAGANGCCGNGGAAGAAACCGACGACGAAGCGGANNCTGCTGAAGNAGCCGNGGAAGNNACCGACGACGAAGCGGAAACTGCTGAAGAAGCCGCGGAAGAAACCGACGACGAAGCGGAAACCGCTGAAGAAGCCGCGGAAGAATCCGACGACGATGCGGAAACTGCTGAAGAAGCCGCGGAAGAATCCGACGACGAAGCGGAAACTGCTGAAGAAACCGCGGAAGAATCCGACGACGAAGCGGAAACCGCTGAAGAAGCCGGGGAAGACAACTAGCGTCCTGCCCTGACAACCAGCACGACCAGCACGGCCCTTCCGTCACGAGGCGGAAGGGCCGTTACATTTGCGCCAACTACCCGTGTTGCCTGACCGTTCAGGTCCACGCACCCCGTTTAGTTTGAGGCTTGTAGCGCCAGTCGCCGATAACTCACAGCGGACAAACGCGTACTGCCTTGACGTTCAAGCCAGGGCATTGGGTCACTTCGCTTCTTCACCTCTTTTTGTACAGGGGCAACATGCCGGCCACAGCACGACGAGCAACACGAGTTCAGGCACCGTTGGAAACGTACCTGCGAGAGATCAATGAAACGGATCTTCTAAACGCCCAGCAGGAACGCGAATTGGCGTTCCGCATCGAAGAAGGAGATCTCGAAGCACGAGACTGGATGGTTCGTGCCAACCTGCGGCTGGTTGTCAGTATCGCCCGAGCCTACAACGGGCACGGACTGCCACTTTCCGATTTGATTGAAGAAGGAAACCTGGGGCTACTCAGGGCGGTCGAGGGATTCGACCCCACGATGGGGACTCGATTCAGCACCTACGCCAGTTACTGGATCAAGCAATCCATCAAACGGGCATTGGTCAATTCGGCAAAGACCATCCGAATTCCCGCTTACATGGTGGAATTGCTCAGCAAGTGGAGGCGAGCGACGGCATTACTTCACGAGGAATTTGACAGAACCCCAACCCATGAGGAGGTCGCGGAATTCCTCGAATTGACGCCGAAGAAACTTGCGATCGTCCGTAAAGCGATCCAACTCTACAACGCGACGCCCCAGGGCGATGACGAGGATTCGTCGTGTGCCATGGGCGAACTGGTTGTTGATGACCGCGGAAAAACACCCGATGAGGAGATCATCGAAAGCGACAATCTGAAACATGTTTATCGATTGCTCGAACGGATGGATCCGCGAGAAGCAGACATTCTCCGGATGCGGTTTGG